>NZ_BMQN01000018.1 GCF_014648135.1 Deinococcus sedimenti
GTGCGGGACTGGCTCTCACGGCCGCAGGGCGTCTCCTGTCGGGCATAGTTCCAGCCAACTACCCAGGTAAGTGACTCCGTGTTTCTCCATCCATTCCCTCGGAGCCGCGCTGTTTTCAGGCACAGCGTATCCGCCCTCACCGCTTATGACGATTTCGCCACCATCCAGCCCGTGATTGAGCAGCAGGTCAAGGTCTTCGGGGGCCAGCTTCTCCGTGTGAATGATCTCATCCCCGATGCGAATGGTTCCACCGTTGTTGGCCGCTTCAGCATGTAGGCAGGCTTCCTCGCGTACCCGGTCAGACAAGCCGTCCCGCCCGGTGATGACCGCCAATTTGAGATCCAGAGTGCGAAGTTCCGCCAGGAGGGCTGACGTTTCCACGTTCAGATTCTTGTCCTGATCGGGAATCAGCGTGCCGTCCAGATCGAAAGCGAGGAGCGCGGGACGGAAGGGGGGCAGCATTCAATCATGCTAGGGTCTGTAGGACAAGTAGGAACAAATCCTGAGCAACGACCCAGACGCAGAGCTATTCGAAGACGAGCCGCTCAGCACCTGACACTTCGGGAATTTGACGTGTGGGTGGTCGGGAAAGGCGTCCTGAGCAGCTCAAGGCAGACCCAGAAGGCCTTCCCGTCCCACCGCACGGCCTGACTCAGCACCTGCCACCCGATGCGCACCTGACTGACCACCGCCCGTCCCCGGTTGTCCTGCCGCTGTGGGCTCTCTTGCACGGTCTGCGCGCCCACCCGGGCCATCCACGCCAGCGCGACACACAGCAGCCCGAACAGCCGGGAGATCCGCTCAGGCGCCGTCATGTCCGTGGCCTCCAGGTTCAGCCCGCGGCCCTTCAACGACGAGAACGCGGACTCGATCCCCCAGCGGAGACGATACGTGCTCAGCACGTCCAGGAAGGGCAAATCCGAGGCGACGATCACCCTGTCCCCCGCGGGGGACAGGGTGATGACCACGTGCATCCATCCGCCGTACACCCAGGTGCGCTCGAAGAGCGTGCGAACTTCCCCCGGTTGCAGGGTGGTGAACAGATCTCGGGCCAGGTCATCCTCGATGCGGGTGTTCTCCCGGATGCGCAGGCACTGCCGGATGCGTTTCCAGCGCAGAAAACTGCACCACTCCTGCCCCACGAACTCCCGGTCCGCGATCAAGACGGCCCAGCGCTTGGCGGGCAGGACCTTGAGGACCCGGGCGACCAGGAGGATGCGGGCCGCGGTGCTGCTGTTGCCCTGGTGCGGTAAGATCGACCACACCAGGGGGATGACCGCGCCGCCAGAAGGGCGCCCAGGACCAGGATGTTCAGCGGGGTCTGGCCGTAGTGCCACGTCGTCCGGTCCATGCTCAGGGTGAGCTTGCCGTCGGGGAGCAGGGGAAGCAGGTGGGTTTTCAGGTGGGTCGCGAGCGTGTCAGCATGGAAGCGGGCAGAACCTTGGATCGTCACAGACCAAGATGCTGCTTTTTGTCATGCCGCACTGCGTTCAGGACGCCGTTTCTTGCGAAGTGTCAGGTGCTGAGGATGGGCCCTACATGCTGTCGGTCCTGGATGCGATCCGGGTCCCGGTGCCGGGTCTGGTCGACCTCGAAAGCGTCCATTCGTACGTCGCGTAGATCGGGCTAACGGAGCGCGTGTCTTCTGACAGCAATTGATGTGCCGAGGGATCCGCTGTGTGTGCCCGGAACGCGAAGATTCGAAGCGAACGCGACTCGAACGGAGGAGCGCGGGTGGAAGGCCACCAGCGTTTGACCATGCGGCTTACCGAGGACGGCAGGTGGTGGAGCGCTGCATCAACCGGATGAAAGATTTTCGTGCGTAGGCAACACGCTATGAGAAGCGCGGGCGTTGCTTTCTCGCGGTCGTCTTGGTCGTAGCGGTGATGCTGTGGCTCTCATCGATAAACAGACCCTGGGCCCGAGCCAGGTGGCCTGGCACCGTCGGGAGCCACTCCCCGTCCATCCACACCAGGACGTCTGGTCACAGCGCCTGGAGCAGGGACCGCGTCATCCAGTACGGAGCGCGGTCATTCACCGCGTCAGCCTTGGGGCCGCTTCCGCCTCCAGGGCCCGCCAGGCCGGCTGGCTCGGCCTCCCCCTTGCACTCAGCAGCGCCCGGGTGAGCTGCTCCGTGACGGGTTCCAGGGCGCGGAAGACGGTGGACCGGGCGAATTCCCGCGCGGGGGAGTCGGCCGGGCCGACCGCTTCGGTCAGGTCCATCGCGGCCGTGTCCAGCGGCCAGAGCACCACGTGCACCAGCTCGTGCACGATGGTCTCTTCCTCATCCCGGAAGGGCGTCTCGGACAGCAGCAGCAGGGCCGCCTTGTGCACGGGGTCGACCTTGATGTCCCCGCTCTGCCAGGGGCGCTTGAACGTCACGAGGTCCAGGCGAATCGTCCAGTCGCTGAGGCCCAGCAGGCCCTGCCACTGCCGGACCAGGGCCTCCAGCTGCTCCCGGCCCAGGCTCTCGAAGGTCGTCATGCTGGCCATTGTCTCCTGCGCCCCAGGCGCCGGACTGGTCAAGTGTGCAAGACGTCCTGCAGGAAGGACGTCGAGGGTAGACCCCGCTTTCCCTTGCTGCGGCCTGGTCACCTGGGGGACTGGTCCGCCCCAGCCTTGAATAAGCCTCGGAGGGCCGGCACGTACCGGTCCTTGGCGTTCCCCTGTAGCCGGGGCGGCGGCAGGGTCATGAATGCTGTCCACACCTGCACCGAGCTCAGGCTGGGAAGGTGCTCCCAATCCCGCTGAGGTAAGGGGCTGTCTGCGTAACTCACCGTCCACCCGGGCCAGCGTTCCCCGAGGAGCCGAAGGTGGGCCTCGCGCTCGTGCGGCACGGGGGGCAGATCGGGGCCACGTCCGCGCCCGGCGAAGGCAGCACCTTCACGTTCACGTTGCCTGATTCGGCCTGATCCGCACGGGACCTGCCCTGACCTGACGCCTGGACTCCGGTCAGCGGCTGACCATCAGGGCTTCCGTGGGCAGGATCTGCGCGTCGACGGCGGCGTCCAACAGGCACTCTGCATACGACCACAACGCCGGGAACGCCTCGAGACTCGACTGCTTGAGGCGCAGCAGGCGCTCGCGGGTCAGGTCAGGATGCCGATCCGTGCAGCCCACGCCACCGGCGCCCCAGGACAGCAGCATCGGCTGCAGGGCGTCAATGGCCCGGGCGAAACGCGCTTCCGGGGACTGCCGGGCTTCGAACTCCTGCCACAGGCCCTGCCAGTGGCCCCGCTGGTCGTCGGGCAGCACAGCGAACAGACGATCCGCCGCCTGCTGCTCACGCTGTGCCTGGTGGGCCTGCGCGTCACCCGTCACGTCGAAGAAGGTGTCGCCGGCGTAGATCTCGACCAGGTCATGCACCAGCAACAATTCCACCACCCGGTTCAGGTTCGTGCCGGCCGGCGCGTACTCGCCAAGCGTGAGGGCCATCAAGGCCACGTGCCAGGAGTGCTCGGCGCTGTTCTCGACCCGGCTGTCGTCGTGCAACCGGGTGGTCCGGTTCACGCGCTTGAGGTGGTCGCAGGTGAGGAGGAACGCGATCTGGTCATCCAACCGGGGCATGCGTCACGCTACCCGAGCGGGTCCAGGGCGAAGGAACGCGCGGCCACCTGACCGGGACGGCCCCCACTCCCGACGCAACTGAGGCTTCCAGAACGATTCCACTTGACGCCGGTCCAGGGGGTCTACGCTGGTGGTTCCGGGGTTTTTGCGGCCATCAAGTACGTGTCCAGCAGCGGGTAGACGTACCTTTTATTGTCAGGGACTGGGCCAAACGTCATCCGCCCGTACCGGCCACGGCGGCTGAGCCAGAAACGCTGTTGCGTCCAGTTGTGCCTCACGGCGTCAATGTCCCGCCACGACATGAGACCGCACCCCGCGACCTCGATGCCCTGCGCGCTGACCACGACCTCAGCCCATCCTGAAAACGCGGCGGGCCACCCCAGCCACTGGAACACCCGCCGACTGCCCCACCGCCACGCCAGCCAGAGGCTGCAGATCGTTCCCAGCGACATGAAGAAGAACTGAGCGAACTGTGGTCCCGCCGTCGTTCCGTCCAGGGGTTGTCCTGGTCGCGTGGCGAACGCGAAGAGCAGAACAAGCCAGAGGCCGAACAACACCCGCTCACTCCAGGGGGTTGACCAGTGGTGTTCCTCCACGTGCAGGGTGTGCGTGAACGAGGACGGCACCATCCCGACCATGCTAAGGCCACCGCGCATCAGAGTGGACCGTTGCGCCGAACAGCTCGGGCATGGGGAAAGGCTGCGCTGGTCCATGACCTCCTCAAGAAGGCGTGGGGAATTCAATGAGCACAGTGCGGTCCCAGTCCTCCTCACCCCACGTCTGCCTCTCCGCTCACCAGGGTGGGTCGAGGCGAGTCGCCTCCTCAGGGCCCCGTGCTGCGCGCGACCTCCGGACGAAGCAGCACTTCGGCCCCCGGTGCAGCCCGGTTCGGCTCGAACTCGAGAATCTGGTAGTCCGCGAGCTTGGCCTGCGCAAAGGGATCTTCCGCCAGTACCGCCTCGAGGTCCAGTCGGCCCACCCCGGTGGCCAGGATGACCCCGCCGGTCCGGGGCACCAGCGGCCCGGAGGCGAGGAAGACGCCTGCGGCGTACTGCCGGTCGAGAAAGGCGCGGTGGGCCTCCAGGGCCTGGTCGATGAGGGCGAGCGGCTGAACGTACTGCAGAACGACAAGAAACATGGGCACCCTCCGGGCCGCCTGGGGCGACGTGGCGTCATTGTGGCACCGGCCAGAGGCCCGAATTCACGTCAGGTCCTGTCGGGAACGGACAGTAGGGTCTGGTCATGTCGACCGCTGTTCAAGGAGAGATCTGCATTTAAAAACACACGATGCGAGCCCGCTCGACCCCGCCGCGCTCATTCGTGACGTGTATGAGAGGGCTGGCCTGGCCCTGTCGAGCCCCGTCATTCAAGAGCCGGAAAGCGTCGAATATGGCGCCTCAACCTTTGGCGTTGGCGGTCGGAACGTGATCTTTCGAGTGGCGAAAACGACCCCCACGAAACTCGGCCAGTTCGTCACGCTCTGGAAGCGCAACGCCATGACGGCTAAGATTGTGCCCTTCGATGCGAGCGACCCTGTCGACGGTGTGGTGATTCACAGTGCGTGCGGTGGAGAGCAGGGCCAGTTCATCTTCGACCAGAAGACCATGGTGGAGCGAGGGGTGTTTTCGGTCTCAGGGCAAGGTGGAAAGCGTGCTCTGCGCATCTACCCTCCCTGGAGCAACCCCCTATCGAGGGAGGCCGTGAAGACCCAGCAGTGGCAGCAGAGATCCTTTGTTTCTCTTTCAGAAGCGGGCGGCGTGGATTCAGCCCGTTTGAAGGAGCTTCTTGGCTGACGCCTCTTCAGAACGCGTCACGGGCACCAGGCAGATCCGCCCAGGCTGGCCTCCCCGTCATGAAAGCGGGCCTGCGCCAGTGGAATCAAGAGGTTCTGCCCGGATGAGTCTCACTGTGGCCGGCGGCGTCTGGGACGAGCCCTCCAGACGAAACCAGAGGCATCCCCCCGTTGAGCGTGACCGTGATTCGGTCCACTCGAAGGTCGGCTCCTGGTGGGTGGCGATTTTCGTCAGGCCCGTGGAGTGCCTCAGGGCAGGGTGCGCAGCTCCAGGGGCGGCAGTGGCCGGGTCATCCAGGCGCGCAACTCGTCCTTGCTGTGGCAGGCGTACACCGACCAGGTGCCCTTTGATGGGAGCTTGCGCTGCTGCTCGGGTCTCGCCGAGCACGCCTCACCCACCCCCTGAGCCATCGCGGCGTAGACCATGGCGGGGTAGATGTTGGGTTGGGTGACGCGCAGTAGGTCCACCACCAGGCGCTGCTCGTGGGGTGCGTCCTGTAGCGCGTCAAACGTCCAGGGATTCTTGGGCCGGGCTGACGCCGGCCCGGGGCGCGCGAAGGTGAAGCCCAGGGCCGTCAGCACGCCCTGGTTGACCTCGGCGCTCAGGCCCCACAGCACGGGGTCTTCTTCCACGTCGGCGCCTGGGGCCCCGAACGCGTAACGGTACTGCTCGGCGCCGCTTTCGAGGGTCTCGTGCTGGGTCCCCATCAGCGTGTAGCCGCTGCGGGCGATCAGGGCTTCGGCACCCGCCAGGATCGGCTCACCGGCGACCGGTGTGGGGAAGCTGGGCTCCGCCAGCGCCTTCGGGTTGAGCGCGGTGGTGGTCGCAGAGCTCTGGGTCTTCTGGCTGGCCTTGACGGCCGAGGTGGCCAGGGCGCCGGTCATGAAGGCGCCGAGAACGAGGGCGATGAGGGGGGCTCGCATAGGCATCAGCGCATCATAGGGGCGCGGGTCAGGCAGAGAGGACGCGTTTGCACGCTGCCAGCGGCGGCGCATGCAGGATGAACGCGAACCCTCTGCGCTCTTCGCGGGTGCCAGAACAAGGCGACCAGGAAGGCATTGCGGCCCAGTACGGCCTGTTTTCGCCCCTAAGGTGATTCAGTGTCGTCGGGGTCGTGATCGTCGAGGCAGTTCAGGCAGATGACGTAGATCAGCTCCGGAACGTACTGCTCGCATTCCGGGCACCATTCCTGCGTTTCGTGTTCGGTGGTGGGGCGGGGCTGAAGGGTGTGCTGGAGGAGTTCTGGGTCGGTGAGCAGGTCACGGAGCAGTTGGGTCACGGCAGCCTCCCGCTTCAGGATGGCCTGTGCAGGGCGTGGCGTGCAAGGTGGTCAGGGTTGACGGAACCGTGGTGGGCGTGGGCCAGGGCGGCGGTAGGCTGGGACCGAACATGGCTGACCTTAGTGACCGCAGGGACGTTCGGCGGGCCCTCGTGCACGTGCCCTCGCCGGACTGTGAGGGGGCCGGAGTCCGACTCGACATTCTGATGAGCGGCCTGGTGCGGTTGCAGGTGGTGTCGCCGGAAGGGGCCGTGCAGGCGTGGACGTGTGAGACGCTGGAGGAGGCCGGTCCGCTGGCGTCGGTTCATGTGCTGGACGACGCGCTCTGCGAGCAGTTTCTGTGGGAGTTGGACCTGATGGGCTTGCGTGGACCGTCCAGTTCCTCCGAGGGTTCTGGCAACTTAATCTCGGTAGGTTGGTGAGCTGTGAGTGATCGGAAGCCCTACCGCCACCGTTTTCCCCTCAGCGTGATCGGCTACGCTCTGCGGCTGTACCATCGCTTCCCCCTCAGCCAGCGTGACGTTCAGGAACTGCTGCACGAGCGTGGCATCGTGGTCAGTCACGAAACGCTGCGGCAATGGAACATCAAGTTCGCTCCCCTGCTGACGCAGGAACTGCGCCACCGGGAACCCCGCCGGGGTTCCCGGTGGTTCTTGGATGAGGTGTACGTCGAGATCGGTGGACAAAAACACTGGCTCTGGAGGGCGGTGGATGAGGAAGGAGCCGTCCTCGACATCCTGCTTCAGCCTCACCGGGACACAGTGGCCGCCCGAACCTTCTTCACCCGCCTGCTCGGTGAGTTTGAAGTCCCAGAGGCCATCCACACCGACAAGCTGTGGAGCTATGGCGCGGCTATGCGGGCACTTCCCGTGCTCCACAACGTGGAGCACGTCCAGGTCGTGTCTGCGGCCCGGTGCAACAACCTGATTGAGCAGTCTCATCGACCCACACGGCAACAGGAGCGAAGTCAACTGGGGTTCAAACGACGAGAGAGAACGCAGGAATTCCTTGCCCTGCATGCCCGAGTCTCGAACCTTCACCGCCACACCCGAACAACCGTTTCCGCCGGACTTCGACGACGCAACCAGACCGAGACACTTCGCCTCTGGCGAGAGGTGATGCAGCAGGTCGCTTGATTCTCAAGCGACCTGCTGTGCCCTTTCGGCCCCGCCGAGGTTAAGTTGCCAGAACCCCGCCGAGATTGAACTTGATCGGCACGGCACTCCCGGCCTTGACGGTGTTCACGACGCCGCTCATGTCGACCGTCTGGAAGAACCCGGTGAACGCGTACGTCACGTTGATGGGGAACGTGCCGCTGGCGATGTTGCCGGCGCCGTCGGTGGCGGTGCAGGTGGGGGTGGTGGTGCCGACCTTCAGGTGACTTCCGAGGGCCTCGCCCGGTACCTGGACCTGAACTGACGACCGTCACCTGCACATCGCCGCGCCGGGTCAGGCCGTGATGGTCACCTGAGCCGATCCGGGCTCCTGCGGCGCGTGCAGGTCCAGCAGCGCGAGTTCCGCCGGGCAGTCCCACCGCAGCGGCACGCCCGTCACGCCCAGCCCGCGCGACACGAAGCCCAGCGCCTGCCCGCCCGGCGTGACCCCCGGGGTGCCCTCGGCGGGGGACTGCACCACCCGGTCGCCCCGCACCCACCCGCGCAGGACGTTCAGCAGCGTGCTGCGCCGCTTCAGCGGCCCGACCAGCGGCAGGCGCACCTGCCCGCCGTGCGTGTGGCCACTCAGGGTCAGGCCCACCCACGCCGGGACCTGCGACAGGTAGTCCGGGTTGTGCGCCAGAAGCACCACTGCTCCCCCCGCGTGATCCCGCAGCGCGGCGTCCAGGTCCTGCTGCCCGAACCACCAGTCGTCCACGCCCGCCACGAACAGATCGTCCCGCACCTGCACGCCCGCGTTGTTGATCAGGCGCACGCCCACGCGGGTCAGCTGCTCGGCGAACTGCTGCCGCGTGGCGTTCGTGTTCAGGCTGGTCCAGTCGTGGTTGCCCCACACGGCGTACACGCCGAGCGGCGCGCGCAGCTGCGCGAGTTCCGCCAGGAGCTTCCCGTGCCGCCGCCGCCCGACCCCGCTGTCCAGAAAGTCACCGGTCACGACGATGACGTCCGGGCGTGCCGCGCGGGTGGCCTGCACCCAGCGCCGCACGGACCGGCGCCGCATGAACACGCCGTAGTGCAGGTCGCTCAGGTGCGCGATCAGCACGGGTCGCGTCAGGCCGGGCAGGGCGGCGCGGTGCGTGGTGGTCTGGAAGCGGTACGTGTTGGCCACACCCAGCGCCAGCGCGCCCGCTGCAGTCCAGCCGATGGTGGTGGCGAGAGCCCTGCGGAACATGCCGCCCAGCGTACTGGACGCAGGGGGCCCGGACCGTCACCGCGCGTGCCGACCGGCCCGCCGACCGGTCAGCGCCGTACCTGCACGGGCGGCGCGCCCCACAGCTGCCGCCGCAGGGACTCGCGTGCGCCCAGCAGCGCCCGGTCCAGGTCCGGTCCCCTGGTCGCCACGCCACGCAGCCACACCGCGCCGCCCGCGGATATGCCGGAGGCCAGCAGGCCCGGCACGCCCGGCAGGTCCGCCGGGACCGGGCCGCCCACGAATACCCCGGACGCCTGATAGTCCTGCCCGGCCCACACGCCCGGCGCGCGGGTGAATTCGCCCGGTAAGAGGCGCTGCCGGTCGAGGTACACACGCCGCCCCGCGACGCTCACCTGCACGCGGCTCTCGAACGACGCGAAGGCCAGCCGCTCGCCGGTCTGCACGCGGCCCGACGCGAGCGTCTCGGTCAGCGCGAACTGCGCGCCGACCTCCAGCTCGGCCGTCAGGGTTTGCGCGAACGCGCTGTCCGCGAAGGGAATCGTGCGTTCCGGGTGGAATTCCAGCCGCGCGCCCGCCGCCACCTGAAACCGGATGTCCTGTGTGGCGGGCCGACCGTCCGGCGACGGCTGAACGCGCGTCGCGGACTGCGTGAGGATCAGCACCCGCGCGCCGCCCTCCACCGTCACGCGGATCTCGGCGTGATCGCCGCCCAGCACGCCCCCGGTCGGATTCACGATGAAGACCATCAGCGTCCCGCACGGCAGTTCGAAGGGCCGGATGACCATCAGCGGTGCCTTCTGCGTATCCCGCAGCAGCGCGGTGCGCCCGCCCCGCACCCCGAAGTGCAGGTGCAGCACACCCGTGCGCGTGCGGGCCAGCAGGCCTGGGCCGTCGCTCCCGGAACGCAGGCTCAGACCGGTGCTCCCTGCCAGCCCAGCCGGGGCGGCGGCACGTCCCGGAACAGCAGGTCATGCTCGATCCACGCGATCACGTCCGCCAGTCCCTCGCCGCTCTTGAGGTTCGTGAACACGAAGGGCCGCACCTCGCCGCCCACCGTGCGCCCGGCCCGCGCGTCGGCGTCCATCACGCGCAGGTCCGCCCCGACCAGCGGCGCGAGGTCCGTCTTGTTGATCACCAGCAGGTCACTGGCACGCACACCGGGCCCGCCCTTGCGCGGGACCTTCTCGCCGCCGGACACGTCCAGCACGAACATCCACGCGTCCACCAGCTCCGGGGAGAACGAGGACGCCAGATTATCCCCGCCAGACTCGATGAACAGCAGGTCCAGGCCGGGGTAGGCCGCGCTGAGGGCCTCGGCCGCCTCCTGATTCAGCGAGGTGTCCTCGCGGATCGCGGTGTGCGGGCAGCCGCCCGTCTGCACGCCCCGGATGCGGTCGGCGGGCAGCGCGGCCGCCGCCGTCAGGATCCGCTGGTCCTCGAAGGTGTAGATGTCGTTCGTGATCACGGCCAGCTCGTAGCGGTCCCGCAGCGCGCGGCACAGCGCCTCCAGCAGCGCCGTCTTGCCGCTGCCGACCGGGCCGCCCACGCCGATCCGCAGGGGAGAGGAGGGGTTGAGGTGGGTCATGGGGTCTCCTTGAGGTTCAGGTCGGGGAGGGTCACGTCTGGAAGAGTCGCGCGTTCAGGCCGGGCTGCTCACTGGCGGCGACGTCCAGGTGCTGGGTAAAGGTGCAGAGGTCATCCGGCGTGGCGTGCAGGGCCGCGTGGATGCACGCCTGCGCGGCCGGTTCACAGTGGGCGGCGCAGCGCTGGGCGTCCAGCCCACCGAGTTTCATCAGGCGCGTGGCGGAGGTGGCGCGGCCCAGCAGCCAGCCGCTCACGAACGCCGTGACGGTGTCCGCGCGCGGCGTGCAGAGGGCGTGCCCGAGCACGCCGAAGGTGATCGCGTGGTGCCGTGTGGTGGGCAGGGTCGCCACGACGTCCGGCCAGAGGTGCGTGGCGGCTCGGCGCAGGTTCGCGCCGACCCGCGTGCTCGACGCGCGCAGCCCCGGCACGAGCTTCAGGTCGTCCAGGAGGTCGTCCAGCTCCGCCAGCGTGCCGCGGTCGGCGCCCCACGCCAGCGCACAGGCTGACGCGTCCTGCGCCCCCCACCCGTGCGTCAGTTGCCCCGCCAGAAATGCCGTCAGGTCGCCGGGCGTGCGGACCTCGCCGCGCTGCGTCAGGGTTTCCAGACCGTCACTGAACGCGTAGGCACCGGCCGGAAAGGCCGTGTCGGCCAGCTGCAGCAGCCGCAGCAGGCTCATCCCGCGTGCTCCCAGCTGGGACGGCCGTGAAAGGCGCGGAAGTCCCGCGTGAACGGCACGCCCAGCCGCGTGAGCAGCAGCTCCAGCGGCGCGTCCCACAGCGCCAGGAACGCCGGGCCGTCCGTCACGAGGTCCCGGTGCAGATTCCCGACCGCGTGGCCCAGTGCCGCCGCCTCCGCCAGGGTCCGGGGGTGAATCACCGCGACGTCCTCCGAGGCGGCCACCACCACGTACTGCACGCCCGCCTGCTCATGCAGGCACGTGCCCGGCGTCAGGACCGTGCCGGTCGGGTAGGCCAGGCGCAATTCCACACCGTCGGGCGCCGTCAGGCGGCGGCGCACCCGGCGGCGATCCACGGCCGTCATCGGCACCGTCACCGGCACGGCCGCGCCGCCGGGGCCGCCGGGTGCGGTGGCTGCGGGCAGCAGCGGGCGGCGCAGCCCGGTCAGGCGGGTCACGTCGGCTCGCCCCGCACGAACGCGAACCACGCGTCCAGGCCCGCGCCGCTGCGGCTGCTGAGTTCGATCACCGGCACGCCGGGCCGCGCCCGGTCGATGTTCTCCCGGCACAGGTCACGGTCGAACCCCACCGCGTCCGCCAGGTCCATCTTCGTGATCACCACCACGTCCGCCGTGTTGAACATCGTCGGGTACTTGAGCGGCTTGTCCTCGCCCTCGGTCGTGCTGATCAGCACCGCGCGGGCCGCCTCGCCCAGATCGTACGAACTGGGGCACACGAGGTTCCCCACGTTCTCCAGGAACAGCACCTCCAGCCCCGCCAGATCGAAGCGCGGCAGCACCGCCTGCACCATCGCCGCGTCCAGATGGCAGATGGTGCCCGTGACGATCTGCTCGGCCTGCGCGCCGTGCTGCCGCAGCCGCGCCGCGTCGTTCTCGGTCGCGAGGTCCCCCACCGCGACCGCCATGCTCATCTGCCCCGCCAGGTCCCGCAGCGTGCGCTCCAGCAGCGCCGTCTTGCCTGCACCGGGACTGCTGGCCAGATTGATGGCCCGCACGCCCGCCGCCGTGAAGGTGGCGCGGTTCTCGGCCGCCGTGTGGTCGTTCGCCTTCAGGATGTTCTGCCGCACCGTCACGATGCGCGGATTCGCTACCGTCATACGTCCTCCAGATCAGGTTCCACCAGTTCGAGCTCGTCCAGCTCCAGTTCATCGCCCGCCAGCAGCGTCGGCGTCGGCGCGCCGCACTCAGGGCAGCGCAGACCCCGCGTCACGTCCAGCGTCACGCGCCCATGCACCGGGCACTCGCCCACGCCCGGCACCGTCACCACGCTCAGGCGCGCGCCCTCCAGCCCCGTTCCCGCCGCGCACGCCGGAAAGGCCGCCGTCAACGCCTCCGGCACCACGCTCGACCACTGACCCACCCGCACCGTCAGCGCCGACGCCCGCGCCGCGCCGTGCTCACGCAGCACCTCCGACGCCACATCGATCAGTGACAGGGCAATGGACGCCTCATGCATGTCCGCCGCCCCCCGGCCCGCGCAGTACAGTGCCCGCATGGGCCTCCACGACGACCCCTTCCACGTTCAGGTCACCAAGAGCGGCCTGCTGCGCATCTCGCGCGGCGGCACCGTCGTCGTCGAAGTGGGCGGCGAGCGCGCCACGACCCTGCGCGCCGCCCTGAACGGCGCTCCCGACGAGGACGCCCGTCAGCAGCTCCTCGCCCGCGCCACCGGCAACTACCGGCGCGGCAACGAACGCCAGTCCCGCCAGAACCGCTGACGCAGGGGCGGCCCGCATCAGAACAGGAAGTACCGCTGCGCGAGTGGCAGGTCGTCGAGGGGTTCGCACGTCACGACCTCGCCGTTCACGCGCACCTCGTAGGTTTCGGAATTGACGTGAATGTCGGGCGTCTCGGCGTTCAGGATCATGTCCCGCTTGCCGATGTCGCGGGTGTGCTGCACGGCGCTGTAGCGGCGGCCCACGTCCGGCAGGTTTCCTTCCTGCAGGCTGGCCTGCGAGACGAAGTGCAGGCAGGTGGCGTCCGGCCCGCCCCCGTGCGCGGCAAACATCGGGCGGGGGTACACGGGCTGCGGGGTGGGGATGCTGGCGTTCGCGTCGCCCATCTGCGCGGCGACCACCAGTCCGCCCTTGATCACCAGCGCGGTCTTCGCGCCGAAGAAGGCGGGTTTCCATAGCACCAGATCGGCCAGTTTGCCGACCTCCACGCTGCCGACCTCGTGCGCGATGCCGTGGGCGACGGCGGGGTTGATGGTGTACTTGGCGACGTACCGCCGGGCGCGCAGGTTGTCCGCGCGGGTATCTGCACCCAGGCCGGGGATGCCGAGGGGGCCGCGCTGGAGTTTCATCTTGTGCGCGGTCTGCCACGTGCGGGTGATGACCTCGCCCACGCGGCCCATCGCCTGACTGTCGCTGCTCATCATGCTGAACACGCCCAGATCGTGCAGGACGTCCTCGGCGGCGATCGTCTCGGGGCGGATGCGGCTCTCGGCAAAACTCACGTCCTCGGGAATGCGCGGGCTGAGGTGGTGACAGACCATCAGCATGTCGAGGTGCTCGTGGATGGTGTTCACCGTGAACGGCATAGTCGGGTTGGTGCTGCTCGGCAGGACGTTCGGCAGGCCCGCGACCTTGATGATGTCCGGCGCGTGCCCGCCCCCGGCGCCCTCGGTGTGGAAGGTGTGGATGGTGCGGCCCGCGAACGCCCGGATGGAGTCCTCGACGAACCCCGACTCGTTCAGCGTGTCGGTGTGGATGGCGACCTGGATGTCGAAGTCCTCGGCGACGCTCAGGGCGGCGTGGATGGCGGCGGGCGTGGTGCCCCAGTCCTCGTGCAGTTTCAGGCCCAGCGCCCCGGCGCGGATCTGCTCCGCCAGCGGAGGCTGCGTGCTGGCGTTCCCCTTGCCCAGCAGCCCGAAGTTCAGCGGCAGGCCCGCCAGGGATTCCAGCATGCGGTGAATGTGCCACTCGCCCGGCGTGCAGGTCGTCGCCGACGTGCCCGCCGTGGGGCCGGTGCCGCCGCCGATCATGGTCGTCACGCCCGACTCCAGCGCCGTCCAGCACTGCTGCGGCGCGATGAAGTGAATGTGCGTGTCCACGCCGCCCGCCGTGAGGATGTGTCCCTCACCCGCGATGATCTCTGTGCTCGCCCCGATCGTTAGGCCGCTGGTCACGCCGTCCTGCGTGCCGGGATTCCCGGCCTTCCCGATGGCCGTGATGCGCCCGTTCTTCACGCCCACGTCCGCCTTCACGACGCCCCAGTGGTCGAGAATCAGCGCGTTCGTGATGACCAGATCGGGCACGTTCGCGTCCTGGCGGGTGGCGGTGCTGCTCTGCCCCAGGCCGTCGCGGATGACCTTCCCGCCGCCGAACTTCACCTCCTCGCCGTACGTGGTGAAGTCCCGCTCCACCTCGATCAGCAGGCCCGTATCACCCAGGCGGACGCGGTCGCCCACCGTGGGGCCGTACAGGTCGGCGTACTGCTTCCGGGTTACACGCATGAGGAAACCTCCGGTTGGGTCGAAGGTGAACCCCTCAGTCCGCTTCGCGGCCAGCTCCCCTCTCCTGCGGAGCTTTGCAAGTCAAGGGGAGCCAACGAGCACATCCTTGCCTCCCCTTGAGGGGAGGTGCCCGCAGGGCGGAGGGGTTTGCGCGGCACGCACCCGCTCATTCCGCCCCCCCAAATCCCTGTTCCCTGGCCCGCCCGAGTGCAGCGTCTTTCATGCCCGTGTCGTCCAGTTCGCCGCTGACCAGCGCGTTCATGCCGTGCACTTCGCGGGTGCCGCCCAGCGGCACGAGTTCGATGTCGCGTTCCTCGCCGGGTTCGAAGCGCACCGCGGTGCCGGCGGGGATGTTCAGGCGCTGGCCGTACGCGGCCTCGCGGTCGAAGTGCAGTCCGGCGTTCACCTCGAAGAAGTGGAAGTGACTGCCGACCTGGATGGGGCGGTCGGCGCGGTTGGCGACGGTGAGGGGCGTGACGGGCCGCCCGGCGTTCAGTTCGATCTCGCCGTCTTCCAGCAGGTACTCGCCGGGCACGACGCGGCTGGCTGCGCCGCGGATGGGGTCGTGGATGGTCACCAGTTTGGTGCCGTCAGGGAAGGTCCCCTCGACCTGGATGTCGTGAATCAGTTCGGGCACGCCGTCCATGACGTCGTCCGGGGTGAGGAGCGTGGCGCCCCAGCTCATCAGGTCCTCGACATGGCGGCCGTCGCGGATGCCCTCCAGAACGGCGGAGGTGATGAACGCCACGGCTTCCGGGTGGTTGAGTCTCAGGCCGCGGGCGCGGCGGCCCTGGGCAAGCTGGGCGGCGGCGTGGATCAGGAGTTTGTCGCGTTCTCGTTCGGTGAGTTGCATCCCGGCGGGGCCTCCTGGGTGGGTGTGGACGGTTGTGACGGCTTGTCAGGGTGCAGCGTACCCGTCCAGGCGTCAAGGAACGCTCGTTTTTCTAAACAACTTGCATGTCGGGGGGCGGGGTCACTTCTATAGTTCGCCCATCTGCGCAATCTGTTAAGAAAATCTTGAACAAAACGCAGAAAAAGACTACCATCCACCGCAAGGCAGCGCCGGTGCGTGCAACGCGCACCCAGAAGGAGACCCTCATGAGCAAGCTCCGTTCCGTCTGCACCACCACCCTCAGCCTCGTTCTCGCCGCCGCCAGCAGCGCCAGCGCCCAGGGCGCCGTGAAGGTCGGCATCCTGCACTCGCTCACCGGCACCATGGCCATCAGCGAGATCACCGTCGCTAACGCCGCGCAACTCGCCATCGACGAGATCAACGCGGCGGGCGGCGTGATGGGCAGGAAGATCGTGGTCGTCAAGGAGGACGGCGCCAGCGATTGGCCGACCTTCGCCACCAAGGCCGAAAAACTCCTGACCCAGGACAAGGTCGCCACCGTGTTCGGCGGGTGGACCAGCGCCAGCCGTAAATCCATGCTCCCGGTGTTCGAGAAGAATGGCGGCCTGCTGTTCTACCCCGTGCAGTTCGAGGGCAACGAGTGCAGCCCCAACATCATCTACACCGGCGCTCAACCCAACCAGCAGGCGCTGCCCGCCCTGGAATGGGCGCTGAGCAAGGGCTACAAGAAGATCTTCCTGCTCGGCAGCGACTACGTGTACCCGCGCACCGCCAACCTCATCCTGAAAAAACACATCACCGCGAAGAAAGCCACCCTGTCCGGCGAGGAGTACGTCGCGCTGGGCGGCACCGAATTCAGTTCTGTCATCAACAAGATCAAGGCCGCCAAACCCGACGTGATCATCAACACCCTGAACGGCGACTCCAACGTGTCGTTCTTCAAGCAGTACCAGGCCGCCGGGTACAAGGCCAGCACCCTGCCCGTAATCTCCTTCTCCATCGCCGAGCAGGAAGCGCAGGCCATCGGCACGGGGCTCCTGAACGGCCAGTACGCCACCTGGAATTATTTCCAGAGCCTCCCGAACCCCGCCAACAGAAAGTTCGTCGCCGCGTACCAGAAGAAATACGGCAAGGATGCCGCCATCACCGACCCCATGGCGCACGCGTACATGGACGTGTACCTGTGGAAGGCCGCCGTCGAGAAGGCCAAGTCCTTCGACCCTATGGCGGTCCGCAAGGCCATCGTGGGCATCAGCATGGACAGCCCACTCGGCAAGATCACCGTCGCGCCCAACGGCAGCCTCACGCAGGCCGTGTACACCGGCGTCTCCGGCGCCGGCGGGCAGTTCAAGGTCGTCGCGCAGAGCAAGGGCGTCGTGAAACCCGAACCGTACGACACGCTCGCCTTCCCCGGCAAGACCTGCCCGTAAGCCGCCCCGGCTGAGTGGGACGCGGGAGGCAGCTTCACGCTCCTTCTGCGTCCCGCTCACCCTTTCGAGGAGGGAAGATGGACTTCACGTTTATTTCCGGTCAGCTGTTCACGGGTCTGTCGGTGGGCAGCATCCTGCTGCTGGCCGCGCTGGGCCTCGCACTGAGCTTCGGGCTGATGCGCGTGATCAACATGGCGCACGGCGAATTCCTGATGGTCGGCGGATACCTCACGTACCTCGCGGCGCAGTGGGCCGGGCCAACCCTGGGCGACGCGTGGCTGTGGGCAGCGTTCCCGCTGGCGTTCCTGGGCGCGGCCCTGCTGGGCGCCGTCATGGAGTTCACCGTCATCCGCCGGCTGTACGGCCGCCCACTGGACACGCTGCTGGCCACGTTCGGCATCAGCCTGATCCTCCAACAGGCCGCGCGGCAACTGTTCGGCAGTACCGGCGTGCCCGTCACCGCCCCCGCGTGGCTGGGCGGCGCGCTGCAACTGGGCGACGTGACCCTGCCGTTCGTGCGGCTGTTCGTGATCGCGCTGGCGCTGATCGTGCTGGGCGGCATGTGGTGGCTGCTGAATCGCAGCCGCTTCGGCATGCACGTCCGCGCCGTGAACCAGAACCGCGAGATGGCGGCCGCGCTCGGCGTGAACACCCGCTCGCTGGACCTGCTGGTGTTCGCGCTCGGCGCGGGCGTGGCGGGCGTGGCGGGCGTGGGCCTCGCCCTGATCGCCCCGGTGAACCCCACGGTGGGCGCGGCGTACATCGTGAACGCCTTCCTGGTGGTCGTGGTGGGCGGCGTGGGCAGCGTGCTGGGCGGCGCGGTCGCGGCCGTGCTGCTGGGCTTCGTGACCGCGCTGGCCGAGGGCTTCACGAGCGTCAGTCTCGCGCAGGCGATCCTGCTCGTCCTCATCGTGGCGTTCCTGCAGTGGAAACCGCGCGGCCTGATTCCCACGAAATCACGGGCACTGGAGGAAGCGTGATGAAGCTGTCTACCTCCACCATGGCCGTGATCGCCGTGCTGATCGCCCTGGCGTTCGCGCCGCTGTACCTGGGCGCGTACCCGCTCACGCTGCTGGGGCGGGTGCTGGCGCTGTCCATCGCGGCGGTCGGCGTCATGGTCGTGTGGGGCCGCGCGGGCATCCTGAGCCTGGGGCAGGGCCTGTTCTTCGGGCTGGGCGGGTACGCGCTCGCCATGCACCTGAAACTCGTGGCGACCCCCAGGGGCGAACTGCCGGACTTCATGCTGTACAACGGCGTGGAGGCATTGCCCTGGTTCTGGGCGCCGTTCGCGAGCGCGCCGTTCGCGCTGGCGATGGTGCTGATCTTCCCGGCAGCGGCGGCCGGACTGGTCGCGTGGCTGATGTTCCGCCGCCGGATCACCGGCGTGTACGTGAGCATCATCACGCAGGCGCTGCTGCTGGCGTTCGTGACCTGGCTGAACGGCTCGCAGGGCCTGACGAGCGGCACGAACGGCATCACGGACTTCCAGACGTTCCTGGGCGTGAACCTGCGCGGCCCGGACGTGGCGAACGGCCTGTACTGGGTGACGCTGCTGTTCGTGGCGCTCGCGCTGGGCGGCACGGCGCTGTTGCTGCGCACGCCGTTCGGGGCGATTCTGACCGCCATCCGCGACAACGAGAACCGCACGCGCTTCCTGGGTTTCAACCCGGCGGCGTTCAAGATCGCGGCGTTCATGCTGGGCGGCCTGCTCGCCGGCGTGTCCGGCGCGCTGTACACGCTGCACCTGGGCACCATCTCGCCCGCCATGATCGGCACGGCGTTCAGCATCGAACTCGTCGTGTGGGTCGCGCTGGGCGGCCGCGCCAGCCTGATCGGCGCTGCGGCCGGGCTGGTGCTGGGGCAACTCGCGAAAGACCGGATCTCCAGCGCCGCGCCGGACGCGTGGCTGTACGTCATGGGGTCGCTGTTCGTGCTGGTCGTGCTGGTGATGCCGCAGGGCGTGGCCGGACTGATCCGGAACCGCCGCCGCGCGCCCGCGCCCGCGCCCGTGCCCCAGAACCCGGTCACACGCGAGGTGAGCGATGCCGTCTGACACCCATGAAGCGCTGCTGGACGTGCGGGACATCACGGTGTCCTTCGACGGCTTCAAGGCCATCACCAACCTCAGCCTCAGTGTCCCGAAGGGCAGCCTGCGCGTGCTGATCGGCCCGAACGGAGCGGGCAAGAGCACGCTGCTCGACACCGTGATCGGCAAGGTGCGGCCCGACACCGGCGAGGTGCGCTTCGCCGGGCAGGTCATCTCGAAGTTGCCGGAGCACCGCATCGCTGCTCTCGGCATCTGCCGCAAGTTCCAGGCGCCCGGCGTGCTGGAAGGCCTGAGCGTCCGCGAGAACCTGCTGCTCACCGCCCGCCGCGACAAGGGCGTGCTGGGCATCCTGAAGGCCCCCACCCGCGCCGAACAGGACCGCGCCGACGAGCTGCTGCACCTGACCGGCCTGACCGCGCGGGCCGATGTGCCCGCCGCCTCGCTGGCGCACGGCGAGAAGCAGTGGCTGGAGATCGGTATGGTCGTCGCCGCCGACCCGCAACTGCTGCTGCTGGACGAACCCACCGCCGGCATGACCGCGCAGGAGACCGCGCAGACCGCCGCGCTCATCCACACCCTGGCCGGGCGGCACACCGTGCTCGTCATCGACCACGACATGCATTTCGTGGAACTGCTGGACGCGCCGATCACGGTGCTGCACCAGGGACAGGTGTTCCGCGAGGGCGACCTGCACACCCTGCGCGCCGACCCGGACGTCATGGAGATCTACCTGGGAAGACCCAGGGAGCTGATGGCGCATGGCTGAACGCGGAAAGCTCCTCCCGCAGCTGTCGGCCTTCTGCCATCCGCTTGCTGCCATCCGCCCTTCAAAGGAGCCCCCATGCTGAAACTGGAAGGCGTGACCGCCGCGTACGGGCAGAGCCCCGTGCTGTTCGGCATCGACCTGGAAATCGCGGACGCCGAGGCCGTCACCCTGATCGGCCGCAACGGCGTGGGCAAGACCACCCTGCTGCGCGCCATCACCGGCCTGCACCCGGTCACGGGCGGCGGCGTGCGCCTGAACGGCGCGCAGGTCGAGCGGGAAGCCGCGTTCACCCGCGCCCGCAGCGGGCTCGCGTACGTGCCGCAGGGGCGCGGCCTGTTCGGGCACCTGACCGTCGAGGAGAACCTCCTGATGGGCCTCCCGGCACTGTCGGGCCGCGCCACCGCGAAACGCGAGATTCCGGACCTCGTGTACGACCTCTTTCCCATCTGCCGCGACATGGCCGGCCGCCGCGCCGGAAACCTGTCGGGCGGGCAGCAGCAGCAGGTCGCCATCGGCCGCGCCCTGGTCACGCAGCCACGCTACCTGCTGCTCGACGAACCCACCGAGGGCATCCAGCCGAGCGTCGTGCAGGAGATTGAGGTGGCCCTGACCCGCATCCGCACCGAACTGCGCGTCGCCGTCCTCCTCGTCGAGCAGTACCTGGACTTCGCGTGGTCGTTCGCGGACCGCTACTACGTCATGCAAAAGGGCCGGATCGTCGAGACCGGCGCCACCGCCGACACGCCGGCCCACGCCGTGCAGCGCTACCTGGGGGTGTAAAGGCGGCCGCGCGGGGGTGGGGAGGCGCAGGAGGGGGCTGCGCTTCCCCACCCACACCAGACGTGAGGTGGGGCGCCGGGGCGGCGTCCGTGGTCAGTTCCCGGAAGGTGGCGTGGCGCCCGTCCAGGTGGCCCGCAGCGCGTCGGGCAGGCGTGCCGTCAGCGGCTCGTTCGCGTACAGGTCGCACACCCACGAGTTCTCGATGATGTTGCCCGCGGACCAGGACGGGAGCGTGTCGCCGCTGTTCGTCTCGATCTGCAGTGGAATGCGCGTGCCGTCCGGCGCCGTGAAGGTGACGGGGATGCTGGGGCAGACACTCTCGCCGGGACGCAGGAGGCCCGCGCTGGGAATCCGGCCGATCTGCGCCCCCTCGGCGTTCAGCACGGTCACGGGGCCCACGTTGCTCGCCTGATCGGCCACCAGGGTCCGGGCGCGCAGGTGCTCGCCGAAGCGCACGCCGAACACGGCGCACATCAGCACGCAGAGCAGCAGCGCGGCGCTCCAGGGCCGGTTCGGGCGCGTCCTGGCCGCCGGGCCTTCGCGGACCAGTCGCGCTGGGCGGTACCCGCTCAGGGGGCGGGCGAGCCGTTCGCGCCGGGTGCCGCTGCCGTCGGTCGCGATCAGGGCCGCGAGGTAGAGGGGCAGGGTCGTGATCTGCGCGAGCAGCACGTTGATGACGCCGTTGCGGCCCGGATCGGTGTACAGGGCCGCGACACTGAACACCACCGGCACTGCTGCCGCAGGTGCGTGATCTGCTTCAACTCCAAGCGCACGCGGTGTTCCTCAGCATCCAGGACGGCCCGGGCGACCGCGCTGGGCTCCTCGAGGGGTGGGTGCAGTTCCGCTGCACTGGTCCCGGTGCGGGCCGGTGCGGGTCTGCGTGTTCACGGCCCGGATGTACGCGTCCCGCTCCCATACTGGCTTCCCATTCAGGGATGACGCGTGGTGACCGTACAGGCCCGCGAACCGCGCGCGTTCGCGGGCATTCAGCACCGTAGAGAATGGCCCGAAGACGGCGTGCAGGACCTGCTCCTCGCTGGCCTTACAGAGGGTGCCGAGGTCCTGCCCCTGGGCGTTCCAGAGGTGATCATCATGGAGGCTGTACGCCGTGAAGGCCCCGTCCCCTTCAGGCGCATGAAGGAGCTGAGCGAGGTCAGGAGCGGTCAGGAGCTCCCTGAGCTCAATGGTGAGGCCCGCATGGTCTGGGGCGTGTCCAGGCAGGGTGAGGTCGTCATGCCCGGCCTCAAGGGCGGCGATCAAGGCGGCCTGCAGCGTCGGGAAGATCATCTGGCCTCCAGGTTACGGCGCGTACCCCCACCGTTCATGGCACGCCACCGGATGCGCCTCACCCCGCCCGCCACACACCTCACAGCGGTACCGCGCCACCCGAGGACACCACCGGAATAAAACAGCGTACGAGTCGTCCCCCCAGTGTCCCCCGCACCCGGGTGACCGAACGTACGACATTGGGGAATGTCCGGCTCCAGCTGGCAGGGCCCTCCCCGTCGGTGTGGCCCCGCAGCGGCCCGTGGCAGATGTGGACACGTACAGGCCCCCGTGATGACACAGTAGGCGCATGCCCCGCTGGCACGCCTCCGTCCTCCTGATCGCCCTCATCCCCACCGCCGCCGCGGCCAAACTTGAACTCCCCGCCTTCCTGAACACCGTCGCGAGCGTCGAAGGGCAAGAGCTCCCAGGCGGACCCGAATCAGACCTGTGGTTTAACCCCCTCATCCTCCTGCCGGGGCATGACCGCCCCACCGTGCAGGACATCCCCAACGCCTACGCCCGCTGGGGTGAGCGCACCGGCGCGTTCATCGAAGTCGCCATCTGGCGCACGGTGAACGGCACGGCCACCGTCGGGGTCAACGCCGTCCAACCTCACGTACAGCTCTGCGCGGACTACCCCTGCGGGCCCGCCGCCGCCTTTCTCGGCTACGACGGCCGGCGCTACGTCCAGCCCGGAGCCGACACCGATGACATCGTGGACGCGTGCAGTGGTCTGCTCCGCCCTCCGGACCCCACGGACCCGCCTGCCCTCACGCGGGCCCTGCAGGCCGCGCAGGCCAGGGTCAAGACCTATCAACCCTTGCGGCTTGGCCGCGGGCCTGTCTCGGTCATGTGCGTCTTCCCCCAGCACGGCACCACCATCACCGTCGCCGTCCTGAACACAGAAGTCACCTCCCGGGGCCGCGTCCTGCCGCTCTACTACTTCCGCTTCGACAAGGTCCGGGGCACGTTCACGCCCAGCGCCCAACCGTGACACCCGCGTGCGGATCTGCTCGGCAGGCGGCGGGGAGACTACTCAGTCGCTCAGACGCCATGACCTGAGGTGGCGCATCAGGCGCTACAGCCATTGTCAACCCACCGCCCGCATCAACGGTGCTGACATGCGGTGTAGAGCCGCTCACCCATCCCGTACCGTGCGGTCATGCGTGTTCATCCTGGCGGGTGCCTCCTCACCGTCCTTGCGCTGCTCGCCCTGCCGGTCCTCACGATCGCCTGGTTTGCCGTGCTGTTCTTCGGCGGGTTCAACGACAATGGTGATCCGGGGGCTGCGGCAAGCATTTCGCGCCTCTTGGACACCATCAAGATCCTGGGCAACGTCGCTCTGGCCCTGGCGGCCCTGGGCGCGGTCTGGGCCGTCGGCTTCCCACTCTGGCGGAACCGGGCAGGGAAGGGACCGACGCCTCCCGTACCTGGCACGGCACCCAGCGGGTCGGGAGCAGCGGGGCCACCCCAGCGGGCGCGCCCGAGCGGCATGCCCATCCAGAAAGCCGCGCTGGTCTTCGGCGGCCTGCTCATCGCTGGCGTCACCCTCCCGGTCGGGTGCTTCAAGGTCATGGCGTTCACGACCGAACTGAACACCCGCGCCACGCAGCGCGCTCAAGAGGCGAGTGCCGGGCGCGTCCTCGAACGCCTGAAGGTGGCCCTGACGCAGGACGGCGTCCTGCAGGTCATGCCTTGCCCAACCGAAGACGAGCCTACCAACCTCTACATGCTGCACGCCACGTGCTTCGCCTCAGATCAGGGCGGCCAGGCGGTCGGCGAGGCGTACGCGCGGGCCCTGACGCGCCTGAAAGTGAGTGCGCTCGAGCGGCAGGTCACGATCCAAGCGCACGAGGGCTGGTCCACCAACTACATCGATGATCCCGAAGGCCGTGATCCCTACTTCAACGCCGTGCAGATCCGCATGGAGTACCTGAGCCGCGACGCCGAGCAGTCCCGCACGGACAGCGCGGCGTGGTGGGGCCGGCAGTCCTTCCGGACGTTCCTGGCCGTCGAGCCACTCCTGTGAAGCACGGTTGAGGCGGAGGATCGACGACCAGCGGCGCCCGGAGTTGCGGCCCGGAACATGAAGCACAGGTCGGTATCCACAAGGGCCCGCAGGGGCCAGGACGCAGGTCATGGGCGTGCTATAGAAGCCGCCGTTTCGGTCTACGCCGGGTTCTCAGTTCGTTCACCACCACGCCGGTACAGAGGTCAAGTCCGTCCAGGGCTTCCAGGAAGTCCGCCGGGGGCCGGTACCCATGTGCCTCCACGTCATGAAGCACCAGGTCCGGGAAGATATACAGCAGGGTGCGTCCTGGATTCGGAATCGCATATTCAGAGCGGCCCAGCGCAACCTGCGTCGGCCACGCAAGCGCGAGGCCCGGATCGAGCACGGGTTCTTCTCCACACAAGGGGCAGGGGAGCGCCGGACCTCTCACGATATGGGTCCGGAAATCGGACGGTGCCGTGCAGGACGGGTACAGCGCCTGGAGCACATCCCTGCGGAGGGCGCCCATCATGATGACGTCGCGCAAGGTCCGCGTGACCTGCGCAGGAACGGCACCCTGCTCGAATGGAATCTCCCTCCACAGCCAGCCGACATTCCGAGTTGCGGGCTCAAAGAATGCGTACCGCGCACTCTTCGGGTCGGCCAGTCGGTATTCCTCCAGGTCCGGGTAATGCATCCAGCTCACTCTACGGCGCACGCGTCGGGCTTCTTTCGTCCTGGGCGTGTCTGACGGTAGGCCACGCTCGGCGAGGGGAACGCGGGTGTCCGTCCACCGGTGGGGGATATCCAGGTTGAGGGCATCACGAGGGTGCTGGTGTGGTGGACCGGGGGTCTTCAGTCGAACTTCAGGAGTGTCCCTGGGCTTGCGGTGGGCGCCCCTCGGTTGCTTTGGGCACTCCGCACAGCTGGAGGACATAGAAGGGCACGTTCGGGCCGCCCCACACCTGCTGCTCGTCCCGATTAATCACCCGTGCGACATACATGCCGGACGGCCGGGGCACTTCGATCGCCTCACCGGACTGCAGAACTTCCTGCAGCAGGGTTTCGTCCGCCGCGCTCAGGCCCAGCGTGAAGACCGTGCCGCGGCCGCCCGCCGACCACTCCACCGGCTGGGTCAGTCGCCGCAGCGGCCCCGGGTCAGTGGTGGGCCGTCGACGGGGCATGGGGTTGGGTGGACTACCTGGGCGCTCCGGGCGCTGGCGAGGACCGAGACGCGGCGGCTCAGGCAAATCGGACGCGGCCCGCTCGGCCTGGCCGGCCCACCGCCCCCACAGCACCAGGCTGACGCCCACGGCGGCCACGCCCCACCACACGAGGCGCACTGTGACACGCGTCTCGGGCGTGTCGGCGGGTGCCAACAGCAGCGCGCCGAACGGAATGTAAGAGAACGCGATCACACCGCCCGTCGCCAGCAGCAGGCCGCCCAGTAGGAGCAGGCCGAGGGTGATCCGTTGTTGTCCACGCCGAGCGGTCATCCCCCCACGCTACCCGGCGCGGCATGCGGACGCTGCCACAGGTGAGTCCGGATGCCGCGCCCCGTGCCGACAGGACCTCCAGCGCGCGCAGAATGGACCGCAGCACCACTTCAAGGACCCGCCCCATAGAAACCGCCCCACTCTGGAGCACCATTGGCGCAGACGCCCACATGCTCGGTCACTCCGCGTTGACCGCTTCCGCCCGGCCTGTCACCTTGAAGGCGATGCGCACACTGGTGGTTCTCCTGGCGCTGGGTAGCGCTGCCGCCGCCCCCGCCACCTTCGTCAAGACGTACAGCAACGCCACGCAGGTCCTCCAGTGGACCGAAGTTGACGGCCGTCTCACCGGCACGTTCCAGCAGGTCTTCCGCACGGCCGCCACGCCCCCCACCCTCAAGGTCACCACGCTCCCCTTCACAGGCACGCGCCGGGGCAACACCTTCACCTTCCAGTTCACCCAGAGCGCCCTCGGGTTCACAGACACGAAGAACTGGACCGGCACGCTCAGTGGATCCACCCTGAGCGTCACGGTCCCATCCGAGCGGGGGGGCCTGACCACCACGGCGTACACCCGCAGCAGCGCGGACGCGTACAACGCCGCCGTCAAGACCTTAACCGCGCAGGTCACGGCCGCCCGCACGCTGTTTGAGCAGCAGGACGCGCAGCGACGCGCGGACGCCGCGGCCGTTCAGGCGCAGACCACGGCCGTCACGAGACTCAACAGTGCCGCCGCAGATGCGCTAGACGACGCCACGCAGTTGCAGGCGGCCGCCGAGCGGGTCACGGCGCAACTCACGGACCTGCGCGGACGGCTCCCGGAGGATCTCGCCCGGGTGGTGTCGGACCACGAGGCGCTGCTCACCGCGGCGCGGGACGCCCGCAGCTGTTACGACGTCAGCCAGGTGCAGGGGTATCACCTCGACACACTCAGCGGGTACGACCGGGACGTCCTCACCGGATACGTCGCGGGCGTCCTGGAAGATCTCACTGATGACGCGCGCGACGCGCAGCAGGAGGGGTCGGGCGTCCTGACCGCGCTCGACCGGGTCAAGACCGCCGCACCCAGCGTTTCGGCGGCCAACCCCCGCTCGCAGGTGCGGGTCTCGTTGACGCCCGCTGACCTCAGCACCTCGGGCGCGTCGCTCACACGCGCCCTTTCGTTGTTGGGCGCGACCCTCACCGCCACCCAGGCGGAGTACCGCGCCGCGCTGGCTGAAACGGACGCCCGCATCGCGCAGGCCCGGACGGTCGCGGCGGGCCTCGTCTGCCCACCATGACTCTCCCCGCGGGAGTCAGCAGCGCCAAGCGTCCAGATGCCCCCGGTACTCCCGGCCGGTTCCGCTTCGCGCGTCAGGTGCAGATGCCGGTGACGTATTGCCGCAGCTGCCCGACTTGGAGCCCAGGGTGGTGACACCGTGCGGCCCGCTGGGCGCCAACCGCCATGTCCTCACTGCGGTGCTACACGAGCGACTCCGGGCCTTGCAGGAACGTGAACATGAGGACCGTCAGCTCGCGGCGCTTGATCTGGCCCGGTTGGAACGCCAACAGCAGGCGGAAGAACGGGACAGGGCCGTCGCATGCCGCGTGGAGGCCGTCCGCAGCGCGGCGCATGCGGCCGATGTGACGTGGGCCCGCGTGGACCCATCCCCCCGCGTGCGAGCAGAACTGGCCCGGCGGCTGGACGTCCCCCTCCCCGTGCTCGACCATCTGGCGCAGCAGCGAAATGACGCGGTGGTGCAGGCGGTCGCGGTGCACCCCCAGGTACCGGACGCCACGCTGCGCCGCATCGTCCTGGGCTCACGGGCCCTGCTGGCGCTTCACAACGCTACGCTCAGCCCGGACCTGCTCCTGACGCTCGAACAGCGGTACCCCACGGCGCACGCGGCGATCACCGCCCACCCCAGCCATCCCTGCCACCACGCGGACCCGGCGGTGCGGCTGGGTGTGTTCACTCGGGACAACGCGGTGGCGTGGGCGGCCCTCCTGCAGCAGGAGCCGCCTGCCCTGGACACCCACCTGAGTGCGCTGGCGCTCGGCCGCCCCGCGCTGAACGCCTTCCTCGCGAAGACCAGTCCGTTCGAGACGGTTCAGGCCACGCTCGCGGGCCGGTCACGCGCCATTGACCTGGCGCTGGCCGTGAATCCACGCCTGGCGCCTGGCCTGTGGCACCGGCTGGCAGCGCGTGGTACGGACCTGCGGTGCGCGCTGGCAGACCATCCGCGGCTCCCGGACCACCTGGCCCTCGCGTTCGCGCGGGACCCGGTGGTCCGCGTTCGCCTGCACCTGGCGGCCCGGGCGCACCTACCGCCCGACGTGAACGAGGTGTTGATGCGGGACCAGCGCCCATCCGTCCGGGAGACCCTGGCGCGGTCCACGGTGTCTCCAGTCGTGATCGACGCGTTTGCCCAGCGAGGCTGGCGTGTTCGGGCGGCGCTGACGGACCGCTCCGCCGTCACGCTGGACACCATGGCGTGCCTCGCGCGGCATGACCTGGATTTCCGTCGGCTGTACCCACACGGGGTTGGGGACGGTCCGTGGATCGACGTCTGGCTCGAGCACCACCTGTCCGATGAAAGCAAGGCGCTGTCCCGCGACGGGGCGCGCATGCTATGGGCGCTGCTCACGTACGCGGCACTGAGCCCGCAGCACCTGCACCGGATCGCCACGTCATTCGTTGCGTCTGTGAGCGATCAGGGGAGGCTGCCGGGTAGGGTCCGGCACCCTGCGGGCGGCTTTGACGGGTTCCTGAACCGCCCGGGGTGGTGGACGGCCCTTGAAGATGAACGGCTGCGGCTTCAGGCCGCGTTCCTGCTGGGCCTGGAGAATGAACTCCCAGCACAGGAGCGGTCTGTCTGCATGAAGATTCGAATGCTCAGTCAGCAGTGTGCCCGCACTGTGCCCCTGACCGTGTTCGGGGCGCAGTACACGCAGGACGCGAGGCGGGCCGTGGCTCAGGAAGACGCGCGGGTTGCTGGCTGGCTGGCCTGCCTGGATGAGGGTGCCGCTGACGTGGTCCGGTCCCGCACGGATGACGCCTGGATTGACGCGCTGCTGGCCGAGTCACCCTGGCCCGTGCACCAGGTGCCCGCAGACGTCCTGACACCGCTCACTCAGGCTCGCCGGGTCAGCGCCGCGGCCGGCCTTGAGGAGATTCAGGTCATTCTGTCCGCGTACAACGGAATGCATGAGATCCCGGAAGTGGTGGTCCTGGCCATCGGTGATCGGGATGATCTCCCGGATCTGTACCGGTGGACCTTCCGGACTGCCTGGTGGTTTGATGCGCTGGAGGACATTGGCGGGCGGTTGAAAGCGATGGACTTTGATGAGCTGGCGCTGGGCATGGCCACCTGGGGGTATGACGCCGGGCAGGTGGCGCAGACGCTTGAGGACCTGGACGCGTGGCCGTATGAGTAGGGAAGGGCGCAGTGGGATGAACGTGTGATCGGTGGTGCACGGCGGGCAGGCGCGCTGCGCGCTTCAGGCAGCTAACGGGCGGCACCTGCCACCCGGAGGACTTCGCCCACGCGCCGTTCCGCTTCAGTCGCACCACAGGTCCTGCACGGAACTATTGAACCCTTGGCGCGCCCTTTTGGGGCAGCTGAGCGTGTGGATCACAGTAAGTCCGCCCAGCTGCTCAGCTGTCGGCGATCTTCACGCCGAAACTGGAGACCAGGGCCCGCAGGCCACCGTCCAGGCCCATGCCCAGCGCCCTGAACTTCCACGCGCCGTTGTGCCGGTACACCTCACCGAACAGCATGGCCGTCATGCCCGTGAAGTCCTGCTGCAACTCGAAGCGGGCGAGTTCCTCCCCCCCGTCGAGGTTCAGCAGACGGATGTACGCGCCGTCCACGCCCCCGAAGTGCCGGTCGGCTGCGTCGTGGATGGTGACGCACAGGACGACCTTGGCGATCTCCGCGGGCACGCGGTCGAGGGTGATGGTCAGCACCTCGTCGTCGCCGTGGCCGGCCCCGTCGAGGCTGTCCCCTCCGTAGCGGACGCTCCCGGCCGCGTCGGCGGGGTTGTTGAAAAAGACGAAGTCTGCGTCCCCGCGCACCTGGCCGTTGGCCTGCACGAGCAGGGCGCAGGCGTCCAGGTCGAACGGTGCGGTGCCGTCGGGGAAGTTCCAGCCCAGCCCGACCTGCAGGCGGTTCAGGCCGGGCCGGTCGGCGGTCAGGGGGGTGTTCCCTCCGGGGGTCAGGTGGACCGTCACGCGCGGCCTCCGGGGGTGGCGGCGCGGTCGAACAGCCACGCGATGTCCGCCAGGTCAATGAACGACAGGTCATCCGCGGTGGGCTGATGGATGGTGACCACACGCGCCGCCTGGTGCTGGAGGATGGTTTCGAAGACGTTGCGGACCGTCCGGGCATTCCCGAAGGTGTGGTCACGCTCGGCGTAGAGCTTCGCGAAATGGGATTTGAGCTGGTGGGCGGCGATCTGCGTGGAGGTGTACCCGTTGCTGGCGCACATGAACTGGTAGATGTTCAGGAGGTCCTCGCCGGTGTAATCGTCGAAGTGAATGTACCGGTTGAACCGGGAGCGCAGGCCGGGGTTCGTTTCCAGGAACGCGTCCATCTCCCGGGTGTACCCGGCCACAATCACGACCAGGTCGTCGCGGTGGTCCTCCATGCTCTTGAGCAGGGTGTTGATGGCCTCCTGCCCGTAACTGTCCTGCCCGTCGGCTTTCAGGGCGTACGCCTCGTCGATGAAGAGAATGCCGCCCAGCGCGCCCTGGATGACCTCCTTGACTTTGATGGCTGTCTGGCCGACGTACCCGCCTACCAGGCCGCTGCGGTCCACTTCCGTCAGGTGGCCGGTCTTGAGCAGACCGAGTTCCTTGTAGATCAGCGCCACGAGCCGGGCGACCGTGGTTTTGCCCGTCCCGGGGTTGCCGGTGAAGACCATGTGGAGGCTCATGGGCAGGGTGGGCAGGCCCATCTGCTCGCGCATCTGCCGGACACGCACGAGGTTCGTGGCGGCCGTGACTTCATCTTTCACGCGCTCGAGGCCGACCATGGTGCGGAGTTCCTCCAGGAGGCTCTCCAGCGTCCGGGCCTTCGGGTCAGCGGACACCGGGGGCGGGTCAGCGGGTGCGCGCGCCGCGCGGAGGACGCTGCGGGCCTGTTCGGCCACGTCGATCAGCTGGCGGATCTGGCGGCTGAGCACTCGGACTTCGGCGTCGCTTTTCTCCCCGTCCACGGCGATGCACAGGGTGCCGAACTGCTCGAGCAGGCCGATCAGGGTTCGGGTGGTGCCTTTCTGCTCGTGCTCGTCGTACTGCAGGGCCGCCTGGAGGAAGTCGGGAAGGTCGTCGGGGGACCGGACCGGCTGGAGCACGCCAGCGTACTTTCTCAGTGTGTCGGTGACGTCCTGGCGCGTGCCTTTGAGGAACGACGCGCCGAGATCTATTTCCCTGGCGTGCAGGACACCGTCGGCGGAGAAGAGGTCGCTCATCAGGAACAACGCGTAGACTTTCGCGGCGACCTCAATATCGTGTTTTTGGTTCGTCCAGTACCCGGCTGCGGCCACCGGTGCGGCGTAGGCTTCGATCTGGCCAGCCAGATCGTGCGCCCGTTGTTGCATGGGATTCATTCACATCAGAATATCGAAGCGCAGGGGTCTTCCGGGCTGACTTGAGCAGGATCAGGGGGCGCCGGGGCCAGTGCCCCCACCGGGTGCGTCTTCCCGTGCCAGCAGTGTCTCGATGGCCCCTCAGTGTCCTGGCTGCCGTTGGGGGGACCGTGGCGGCCGTCTGGGCCCACGCGTCCGGTCTGCTGCCCGTCGTCGCCGCGCTGGCGCCCTGGGTGGCGCTGGTGGGCGCCGAGTGGCTGGACACCAGTGGCCTGCTGCTCCCGGACCAGGCGGCTCAGGCGCGCTTCGGCGTGGCCACGCTCCCCGGCGTGCTGAGTGCCTTGTGCCTGTACTTCGGGCTGCCCTGGGCGGCGCCAGTGGTCCTGCTGGTGGCCATTGCAGGGCCACTTCTGCGGGTGTGATTCACCAAACGGAACGCCCCCGCCCGTGAGGGACAGGGGGCGCTCATCAATCCGCTGGTTACAGGGTGCCCTTGAGGGTGCTGGCGACTTTGAAGGCGACTTTCTTGCCGGCGGGAATCTGGATCTTCTCGCTGGTCCCGGGACGCACGCCCTGACGCGCCGCTGTTTCCTTGACGCTGAGGGTGCCCAGGCCGGGCAGGCCCACGCTCTGACCGCCCTTGATGGCGGACACGATGATGTCCAGGGCGGCGCTGACGGCTTCCTCGCTCTGCTTCTTGGTCAGGCCGGTCTTCTCGGCGACCAGGTCCACCATCTGGGTCTTGGCGATCTTGTTCGCCTCGGCCTTCGGCGCGGCGGGCGCCGCCTGGGCGGCGGGTTTCTTGGCAGCGGGTTTGGCCGGGGCTTTCGCGGATTTTTTCGTCATGCCGCGAGTCTGACGGCCCGCCCGCACAATTGCAAGGCGCGTGGCAGGCGGTACGCTGCGCAGGTGTCCCCTCTCCCTCCGCCTGCCCCCGCCGCGCCCAGGACCACCCGCCCGTGAGTGAGGACCTGGAGGTCGTCGTGGTGGAGGAGATCAAGGGTGACCTGGCCAGCGTGCGCCTCCCGGACACCAGCCTGGACGTATGGCCCCTGGCGGACCTGCCCGAGGGCGTGGTGCTCGGCGATCACGTCGGCGTGACGGTCACGGACGGTGCCCGGCACACCGTCCTGCTGCCCAGGCCCGCCGGGGTGCGCGCGTGACCCGGGACCGGCCCCGCCGCGCGTGGCGCCTGGTCAGTCGAAATCGATCACGAGGCGCGCCGCGCTGAATGCCGCCCGGGTCAGGTCACCCGGCGCGATCACGAACGCATACGAACACGGCCCCGCGAACGGAAACGCGTCCGCCGCGTTCGGAATCGTCAGCAGCGTGACGTCCTCGTCCGTCACGTCCGGGAACATCAGGGCCACGGCAGCCACGCCCAGCAGGTACGCGTCCTCCGTGATGTCCGCCGCGTCGGTGACGGCCGCCCACGCGGGTGTCCCAACCAGATGGTCCTGGGGGATGGTCAGGCGCGTCCCGTCATCCAACCACGTCCCGAACGAGCCGAACGGATGCACGCCCGCCGTGAACGCCACGCCATGCGCGTCCGGTGGCACGTCCAGTTCGGGTGGCGTGGGTGTGCGGCGCACCGCGGTCAGGTCCGGCTCGTACCGCACCTCGAAGTGCCCCGCGTTCACGTGACCGCCCATGGCGCGCTCCCCCAGGAAGAAGCTCAGCAGACCCGCCTGGGGGAGCAGGTGGTCCTCGTCGAACGCCTGGAGGTCCGTGAGGTTGAACTGCGCTGCGAACGTCATGGGCTGACCGCCTGCATCGCGTGGCCACGAGTCGGGTCGCAGGTCCGGGTGCCCGCCCACCTTGCTGGTGCCCAGGGGCAGCGTGGCGTCATCTTGTGGTGTGAACGTCAGGTTAATCACGCCTCTGATCAGCTGGGGGAGCAGGTACTCGTTCCCGGGATGCTGCGCCGCCAGGAGGGGCCGGGCCTGATCACGCACCGTTTGAAGGGAAGCCATGGCCCCATCCTCACCCACGAGCGGGCGGATCCGTGCGGCACATGGGGACCCACGTACTGGCCTTGACCGGCACAATGGCGTCACCGTGCGGCCCCCTGTACGTCCACCCCATTCGATTGGTCATGGATATCGTGAATTCACCCGGACGCTCGAACAACATGGCCTTGCTGTTCAGCACCCTGGCGCCGAACGTCCTGAGTAACCAACTCCCTGAAGGTCTTCCGGGCGCTTATATCGGGCTCCACTGAAGCGTGTTCTTGAATCTTGCGGACCACCGGTGCGCCGCCGGTCAGGTCGCGGCGCTGTGAGCGGTGCGCGGCTGACCCATCCATCACCTGGTCGCCTCGACCCCCACGTGCCCGTGGCGGCCCCATTCAACGCCCACTCAGGGGCACACAGGCCACAGGCATCGGGGCCGTGCCCACCCGCGGGCAGGCGCCCACGGCCAGGTCAGGCGCGCGGCGGTGAGCTTGCATGTTCGCAACGGCCACAGCGGTCAGGACCGCCAGAAGCGCAGGCAGGACCTTCCGGGGACGGCGGTGGGGCAGGACGGGCATCCGCAGGTGTACGCGCTGACGTGCAGCGGCGTTCCCTGACGCTCGCCCAGCGGGCGACCGGGCCTCACCGCGTAGCGCCGGGATCGGTCAGCGCGGCGCCGCGGTACTCAGTTGCTTTGTCTTGGGGTTGTAGTACACGAATGTCTGCGTGTCCCGGTTGCGCATCGCGATCCACGCGCCGATGACCTTGAGCTGGTCGACCCACTGGTACGCGTCCGGCGGGAAGTACACCAGCGCGCACGTTTTCTTCTTCGGGTCGAGGACGAACACGCCACTCTTGAACACCGCGAGGTACGTCAGGCCGCCCAGGGTGACCTTCGCCGTGCGGGACCGCGGGTCGTCCGCGCACGATGACGCGGGGGCCGGGACGGGTTTGGCCGCCACGTACCGCGCGCCGGGGGCGTTGATCGCTCCGTTCTGCGCGGTCCAGGCGCGGAGCATGTCGCCGTAGGGGTCTTTGGCGTCAGGTTTCGGGAAGGCGGGGTTCTTCTCCACGCGGCTGACCACGAAGGCCAGCAGGGCCGCGTTGGCGGGTTCCAGCAGCGCGGGGGCGTACGTCACGGTGCCGGTGCCCGGCGCGCCGTAGTTCTCGCTGATGCTGGCCTCGTACGTGCGTTTGCGGGCCGTGTCGTACAGCTCGAAGAACTGCCCGCCGGTCGCGTTGCCGTACGCGCCGTAGTTCCAGAGGAGTTCCGGGCTGCCGTCGCGGTTGGCGTCGCCGAGCGTGATGGTCGGGGGCGTCTGATTCATCTCCTGCCCGGTCGGTGTCGACCACTGCACGACGTACAGCGACCCCACCTTGCGCAGCAGGCTCACCGTGACGAACGCCCCGTCGTACTCGCGGGAGAGCGCGCCGATGAACTCGCCCTGCTTCGTCGTGAGGGCACTGACGGAGAGGACGGTGGTGCCCAGCACCTTCGCGGCCACGGCTTTGGCGTCCACGGCGTGCGCGGCGCTGCCGGTCAGGAGGGCGGCGAGGATCAGGAGGCGCGTCATGGCCGGAACTGTACCGCGCGTGACCGGCGCGCGCACGCCAAACGCCCGGGGCGCCCCCGGCGGGTGCGTCATGGGCCGGGCGCATGGCTGGTCCTGCCCTGGTCCGCCCGGCCGGTCGCGTACAGTGCCGGTAGTGACCCGACGCTCCCCCTTCCCGGACACGGGCGCCTTCGTGACGCTGCCGCACGGCAGCCGGGTTCACGTGGACCCGGTCTCGCGGACGTGGACGCCCGAGTGGCGCCGCGTCGCGGACGAGCGGGACCTGGTGCCGTACCGCGCCCTCCAGGCGGCCCTGGAGGCGCTGCCACTGCCACTGGACCGGCGGGCGGTGGCCACGGTGGTCGCCGCGCACGGCGCCGGTCCGCTGCGCTGGGTCGCGCCGCCCAGGCCAGCCGCACCGGCCCTGCCGCCCCCGTTGACGCGACCTGCCACGCCGGCGTTCGGTAGCCTCACCGCGTACCTGCGGGGCACGCCGCAGGCCCGGCAGTCCATTCGTGCCGCGCTGGCCGGCCGGAAGCATCCAGCTGCGGTTCCGATGCTCGCCGCGCCACGCGGGGCCAATCCAGGGTTGGTGGGTACGGCTTTCGACTACGCGTTCCGCTTCCTCCTCGAGGGACTGAACCCCGGGCGAGTGGCGGTGAAAGGCGCCCTGACCGCACGGGCCGCAGCGCTCGTCCTGGACCGTGACCGCACGCGTTCAGCGGTGAACGAGGCGGAAACGACGCTCCTGGAGGTCGCGGGCGGACAACCGTTCGAGGCCCGCCATGCCCACGCGGCCGTGGTGCTCGCGTCCTACGAGGTGGTGGTCCGGACGGGCTGGTTCGCGGATCTGGCCGGTGTGGTGCCCGACGCGGCGCGCGAGGACGTGCTCGGGCTGGTGCAGGCGATTCCCCGTGAGGCGTTCCGGGCCGAGCGGCAGCTGATCCTGAACCCCCGGTTCGCTGCGGCAGGCCGCTTCGGCGGGGCGGATGCGGACGTGCTGCTGGACGACCTGCTGATCGAAGTGAAAGCCACCCGCCACCTGAAGTTGGACGGGGATTACCTGCAGCAGCTCACCGGGTACCTGGTCCTGGACCGGCTGGGCGGAACGGTGGGCAGCCAGGAACCGGTTCGCCGGCTGGGGGTGTACTACGCCCGGCACGGGGTGCTGCAGGTGCTGCCCGTCAAGGACCTCTACCGGCCGGGACTACTGCCCCAGCTGGTGAGCTGGTTCGACGAGAGTCTCCCGAGACTCTAGGAGGGGGCGCCGGACCGCGGTGGGTCCACCAGGCGGTTACTGATTGGCGAGGATCCGGCGGCTGAACTGAAAGCGGAAGGGCGCTCCCTCACCGCACGCCGCCTCGTACCGGTCGAGCGTGAAGATGGGCCGCTTCGCAACCTCGGCGCGCAGGCGCCACGCCACTGAGCGGTCCTCCGGACTGCCGGTGGAGCACGTGTCATGCACGGCTTCATCGACGTCCAGCAGGGTGCGGACCTTGGCGCCCGCGAGGGAGATGACGCTGGCGTTCTCGATGAACGACCCCATGTGCGGGCCGATGGCGGTGATGAACAGCAGTTCGTGCAGCCCGTCGCGGTTGACGTCGGGCAGCAGGCGCACCTCATCCCCGATGTCCTTGAAGTGCGTGACGTACTGGCCCTTCTCGAAGATCACGAGCCGGCCAAACTCCTCGCGCATCATGTCCGCGGCGAAGGTGCCGCAGTTGAACACCAGGTACGCGGTTTGCGGGGTGTTGCGCGTGAACCGGCCCGTGAGTTCCTGGCGGACTTCGCCGCCGTCGCAGACGGGGAGATTGAGTGTCGCGCGCACGAGGCGCAGGATTTTGGCCTGCGTGGCGGCGCCGAGTTCGGGCGTCTGCACGAACGTGCGGAAGTCGTGAAGGAGCACCAGGGCGGGCGCGGCGTGCGCGGCGCCGAGGGACGCCAGGAGCAGGGTCGTGAGAACGCGGGGTGAACGCATGAAACCTCCAGTGGGCAAAAGTGACAGGGGTGAATGGGGGGCGGTCGGTCAGTGCACCAGTCGTTCGCCCCGGACGGCCACGCGCCGCAGCGCGACGGCAACGGCTCCCAGGAAGGACGCCGTGGTCAGGCCGCCGCCCAACCCCAGGAAGGCCGCGGATTTCAGCGCGTGGTACGCCGCCTGCACCGGCTCGTCCCGGACCGCGCACAGCTGCCAGTACACGTTGGCGCTCAGCCCGGCGACGTCCGCGTCGGCTTGGCCGGCCATCAGGGCGATGTCCTGCGCGTGCCGGTCCAGCTGACCGGCGAACGCCAGGATGAGGTCCGGGTCCGTGGTGCCCCCCGTGGTCGGGGCGAACTCGATGGTGGCGATCATCTGCAGGGTCAGGGCGACACTCGTCTCGAACGTCTGCTGGTTGTGCGGGCTCGGGGTCCCAGCGTGGAGGGCGGCGGTCATACCTTCAGAGTATGGACCGCACGGGGGTGGATGCCGCGCACCATGGGCCGTAGGGCCTGCCGCTCAGGTCCCGCCTGGCCCGTGACGCCCGCCGCGCGTTACCTGTTCGGCGGGGTCGGCCAGAGTCGGTTCATCCAGTTCGCCGGGTCCGTCGCCTGGCCGCGCACGCGGAGCTCCAGGTGCAGGTGCGGCCCCGTACTCAGGCCCGTGCTGCCCACCTCCCCGATCGGGTCGCCCCGGCTGACCTGCTGCCCGACCTTCACGGTCACGCGGCGCTGGTGGAAGTACAGGCTGCTGACGCCCCCACCGTGATCAATGATCACCAGGCCGCCCCGGACCAGGTACATCCCCGCCATGACCACCGTGCCGTCGTTCACCGCGCGGACCGGAGTGCCCGCAGCGGCGGGGTAATCCGTGCCCAGGTGGTAGTCCACGGGCCCGCCCGCCTCGTACGTCCGGGGTTGGCCAAACGCACTGCTGCGCGTGCGTCGGCTCAGCGCGTCCTGAAATGGCCGGGTCCACAGGGGCGGGGTGCGCCGCGTGTACACCTGCTCGACCGCGGCGTCCTCGGCGGCCCGCGCGGGATCCGCGAGTTTCGCGTTGACGCTGGCGGGCAGGTTCAGCCGCTGGATCGGCTGGGCGAGGCCCGTGACCGGAATGCTGCGGCGCATCACGCTGCCTTCGAGTTCCACCTCGTACTCGAGTGGGGTCGTCTTGCCCAGGTCCACCCGGCCGAGCACCACGAACATCCCATCGCCGGCGGCGATGGGGGTCAAGGTTTCCGCTGGGAACCGCACCTGCTCGCCTGCCTCACTGGAGAAGCGAACGCGGGCCAGTGGCGCGCGGGCGCCGCTCAGACGCAGCACGAAGGCGTCGCCCTCACGCAGGGTGGCGGGTGCCGTGACGGTCAGTCCCGCCAGGTCCGGCGTTGATGGAGCACCGGAAACGGGCGACGGTGGGCCCGCCTCCCCGGGCAGCCGCAGGAGTTGGCCCACGTCCAGGGTCGTGCCCGTGAGTCCATTCAGGCGCGTGAGTTCAGCCACGGTCGTGCGGTAGGTCCGCGCGAGGCTGGACAGGGTGTCACCTGACTTCACGGTGTACGCGGCCGCGCCAGTCCAGAGCAGGGCCGTGGCCAGCAGAACGGCTCGGCGCACCGAAAAGACACGGCTCATGGGGACGCTGTGAGCAGGGCGCGGCCCGGCTGGATCATGGCGCGCACGGTGGCGCCCTTCCCGGGCAGGCCCAGGGCGGTGAAAATCCACCCGTGGGTGGTGCGGGAGATCCGGGCCATGAACATGCCGGTGTGCGGCCCCCCGGCGCCCAGGTCAAAGCGGGCGAGTTCCGTGTCACCGGCGCTGTCCACCACCCGGCAGTAGGCGTTGCGCACTTGAGAGAAGGCCTGGCCCTGGAAGGAGTTGATGGTCAGGAGCAGGTGGGTGGCGTCGGGACTGAGTTTGGTCAGGTCCACGGCGATGCGCTCGTCGTCCCCTCGGCCGTGCCCGGTGAGGTTGTCCCCGGAGTGCCGGACGGCGCCGCGCTGGCCGGATTTGCTCATGAACCAGACCTTATCGATGTCCCGGCCGGAGGCGTCATACACGATGCAGCTGGCGTCCAGATCGACATTCCGCCCATGGGTGGCCGGGTCCCAGCCGAGCCCGAGGAAGATCGTGGTGAGGGGCGCCCCACCGCGCTTCAGGAGGCTCACGCTTTGCCCTTTGCTCAGACTGACCTTGCCCCCGGCTGTGGAGGGCAGGCTGCTCTGAGCCGGGGTCGGGGCGCTGGGCGGCGCGGGGGAGGGGACGGGCGCTGCCGCTTGCGGCTCGACGGGCGCGGGGGCGGGCTCGTCCTCGGCCGCCTGCCCGCCAAAGTGTTCCAGCAGACGCCGCAGGCCGCCGTCAAAGCCCTGTGACACCGCCGCGACCCGCCAGGGGCCGCCAGGGGCCGGGGGATGCTGGTAGAGCTCGGCGAGCATCACCGCGCGTTCGTTGGCCAGGCCGTCACGGGCGTTGAAGACTGCACCGGGCAGTTCGACGGTCAGCGTGGGGGATTGCCCCACCGCCTGGTCGTCATGGGTGGCGGTGAGCACCAGGCGGGTGATGCTGGCGGGTAGCCGCGCCAGGTCAATCTGGAAGGTGGTCCGGTCGCCCTGTTGCTGCCAGCGCACGGCGCCCTGTGGGGACTCGGGCTGGTTGTAGAACGTCATGAACCGGTCGTCCGAGAGTCGGCCTTGCGCGTCCAAACCGAAAACCGCGATATCTGTACCGGTGAGGCCCGCCTGGACGTTTACGGTGAGCTGCGTGCTGGAGGTCAGGTCCGAGAGGGGCGTTTTCTGTCCGCGTGAGAGGGTGATCATGCGTGCTCCTGAGGGTTGAGACGTTCGGGGGTTGGGTGTCCGCTTGAGGCACAGGGTCCCGGCACCACTGAGAAACTGTACAGCGCCCCCAGACGCGGTGAATCAGCGCAGCTCAGATACAGGTGGCCGCAGCATGACCAGCAGCTCAGCCGGGCACCTGCCCTGAGCATGCAGCTGAGTGCCAACCGCCGTCGGCTGAAGTCTCAGCTAGTATCCCCCAGAATGCTTGGCAGCGGCTTCAGGACGATTCTGGGGAACCTGCGAGATGTGGATGAAAGTCCCCTCTAGCCTACGTGAGCGGGCCACGACCGTCTGGAACGCCTCCGAAAGCTGAACCGAATGCGCTTCAAACGGCACACTGGGATCTACCCCGAAACCTTCGTCGAGATGGAAGCCGTCCTGGACCAGCGAGAACACTCCAAGAAAAAGTCTGGACGACCTCCCGCTCCTGACGGCCTGACAGATTTTATGAAGGCGCGCGAAAAGGCAGCGTCCAGCTGACATCAAGGATGATGGACGGGCGAGAACGAGGGCCGTTCTGGCACCTGGGAGATTCGGGATCGGGCCCGCCCGGAAGGGCCAGGCGAGTGAAAAACATCTGACCTCGGCTCAACGCGTACAGCACCGCTCGGTGACCGATTTTGAGATAGCTCAATGCCCGGCGCCAGTGGGGATCGACGGCACGTCGATCCCCACGCTGCACGATGTCCACGCCTTCAGAAACCAGCAGTACAGTCGCCAGCGCCAACATCAGGATCAGGCGTTCAAGGCTGGCGGCATCCCGCAATTTGGCATCTTCCCGCTCGAACAATCCGCTTTTTTCGTCCAGAAAACCCTCCTCAATCTGAAAGCGTTCGCCGTACTCCGCGAAGGTCTGGGCATCCGTCGGATGGTCGCTCACGATCTGATCTGCCACCGCTCTGGGTCGTCCGATGGACGACCCAGAGCCACATGAATTGGACCAAACTGGTGCACTGTCAGCGTGACGTTGTGCAGGAAACGCGTCTCCCTGGCGGACAATTTGACCTCTCTAACCTTGCACAGTCGTGATCCATCCGGCGCGCTCAGCAGCAGGCTGGATGTGATGCGCATGCGGTAGTGTCATCTACAGACGCGGAGCCATGCCATGAGCTCCGTATCGCAAAAGCCCCGGTCCGCGAGAACGCGGACCTCGTGCACATCAAGGACATCAAGCATCCCCTTGACTTTGGCCAACACGGGAAGCAGGTGAGCACCGCTCACCTGCGCACTAGAATGTTCAATGACGCGGGAGACGAGTGGAACCGCTCGACCCCGGAAGAGAACGGAAATTCGAATCAGACAGAACTTCTCGAACAGCATGCTGGCGTAGAGGGCCAGGATCAGGGTGTGTGCCCCCCAAGCGCGTAGGGCGCGGGTCACCAACGGCCCAGAGGTCCCCGTGGGATCGATGGCTGGGTTGTGCAGCCATTAATGAAACCGGCGTTCGGTGCTCTGGGCGAGGACGGCTCTGGACTGGACGTATGGGATCCAGGAGGGCAGCGAAGCCTGTTGGGAGAGCAGTAGTCCTGCGACCATCCAGGCGAGGGTATGACCGTTGTGACTGTCGTTCCACACGCTGTGCTGGAGATGGGGGAGGACGGCCTGATCGAGTCGGGTCGCGTCCCCGGTGGCATTTTCGGTTGTCACAAACAGAGAGTGTCCCCTATTGGGGACGCTTTCTCATTCTTTGTGTCAGGCCGTCAGCTGTGGGACTCAACACCACCAGCCCCTCAAAGGACCGCCTCCTGGACTTCAGTTTCTCAAGCCGTAACACCCTTAAACCTACCTGCTCCGACCTCTACTGCGTAACAGGTCTTGAGAACTGGCTTCACAGCCACCTTGATCGAAGTGATTTCATATCCAGCTCCATATATTCTCGAATGAAATTCTAAGGTTTTCTGAGTTCATCTGAGTCCATGTCAGATGCCCGTGAGGCCACAGTCGGTTCAATGACTGTACCCGGGCACCCATTCTTCCCAGGTTCTCAGGACGTCGATCATGCCCCCTGCACTCAACCCACTACTCATTCTCGCGGCCAGCGTCAGCGTGACCGTCCTGATCGTGGCGCTGTCCACTCTCGTCCTGGCCTGGTGGCGCCCGTCGTACCCGGGCTGGCGCAGTTGGGCCGCCGGGCACACTCTGGTGGTTCTCGGCATGCTGATCGGCACGTACCGCCCACCGGGCCTGGACCGCACGTCCATCCTGCTCGGCAACGCGCTGCTCATGATCGGCGCGGCGCTGTTCGTCGGAGCGTACTACCGTTTCGCCCGCCGGAGCGTCCCTGTCGCGCTGACCGCTGGCCTGAGCGCGAGCATTCCAGTGGTGCTGGGACTGCTTCACTGGTTCACGGCCGCGCACGACAACATCACCGCGCGGGTCCTCCTCGTGAGCATCTACCTGACGGTGTGCGTGGGCGCCCTCGTGACGCTCATCGTGCAGCAGATGCGGCAGGAGCGGCACCTGCGCGGCACGTACGCCCTGCACCTGTGGCTGTTCGGATCGGTCTTCATACTGACGGTGCCGCGCAGCGTCACCCTCGCCCCAGGGAGCCACCCGGACCTCACGTACGCCTTCACGGCGCCCAACGTCCTGATGTTCACCGGCGTGCTGGTGCTATCGGTCGGGGGGGCGTTCGCCTTCTGGCTGCTGCATGATGACCGGCGCCGGGCTGACATGCAGGCCCTGCAGGATCACCTTTCGGACCTGGCGTTCCGGGACGAACTGACGGGTGTCCTCAACCGGCGCGGCCTGGAGGGCGCCTACGCGCGCTGGCGGGCCCGTCCGGACAGCCGCGTGGCGACTCTGGTCGTGCTGGATGTCGACCGGTTCAAGGACCTCAACGACCGGCATGGACACGCGGCGGGTGACGCGCAACTGGCCGCCCTGGGTGGTCTGCTGAATCGGGTGGCGCAACGCGACGACGTGGCGGGCCGGACGGGTGGGGATGAGTTTACGATGCTGCTCACCGGAGAAGCGCCGGACGTCGAAGCCCAGCTGAGCCGCCTCACCGAGACGCTGGGCCGCAGAAGCGAACTGCTGAGTTGCAGCGTGAGCGTGGGCTGGACGACCGTCTCGCCGCACGATACGTGGTCGGACGGTCTGTCGCGTGCCGATGAGGCGATGTACGTGAGGAAAGCGCGCCGCGCGAATCCGACGATCAAATTCACGCCGGGTGTGGCCCGCTGAGCGTGCGCGCCAGAGCAACCCGGGGAGAGCACCAGATGCCAGGAATCACCGCAGTGGTCCGTTTCACACTGCGCTGGACAGCACGCCCCTCCGCTCGACAGTTCAGGTTCTGTCACCTGCCGATACGCCCTTCGCTCGGGGCAGGGTTCTTCCGGTCTCCTCGGTGCCACCGACTTGAGCCCGGCGAGAAGAAGACTGCGGCGCACCATAGAGTGGAAAGAGGTTGAGAGACGATCTTCTGACAGTGATTCTTCATCTATCAGAATCCGGTCCCATTTGAGTGCGGTCCAGTCGGCAAAAAAATCTCGACCTCACAGAACGGCCAGGAAGGGGCCTCCGAACGCGGTTGAGGGGTCCAGGGTGGGAGCAGGGACGATTCACCTGTCCGACGGGACCTGACAGGTCACCGGTTCAGCAATCACGAGCACTTCACACTAATGTGGCTTAGTGCTAACATCGACTCACCGTGACCCTCGTCCGCACCAGCGACACCCTGGCCCTGATCCACCTCACCGATCAGGCCCTGCGGGTCCGGGCGGTCGAGGCGGCCAGCACCTACGACACCGACACCCTCGTGCAGGTCACCCTGGCCTACATGACCTCCGGCAGCCGCAAGGGCGCCCGCACCAGCCCCAAGACCCTCGCCGCGTACCGTCTCGCCGTGCGGGACTTCGTGCCCTGGGCGCAGCGCAGCGGCGTACAACTGCTCCGCCCCGGACGGCGGGACGGCGGCCGGTACGTCGCCGAGCTGCAGACGCGGCCCACCCAGGCACGCGGCCGGACCGGGACGCTCTCGGCCGCGACCGTGGCGCAGTACGTCGCGGGCGCCCGCGCCCTGTACCGCGCGCTGCGCTGGGCAGGCGCGACCGAAGCGCAGCCGTTCGAAGACGCGCACGTGCCCCCGGACCCCACGCCCGGCATCGTGAAGAACCCGCCCTACATGCGCGAGGTCGATGACGTCCTCGGGCACTGCGACGCCCGGCTCGCCGCGCTGCTGCTGCTGTGCGCGCACGCCGGGCTGCGCGTCACCGAGGCGCTGAACATCCGGCTCGGCGACCTTCAGGGCGCGCAGCTGACCGTGCACGGGAAAGGGGGCAAGGTCCGCCGCGTTCCCCTGGGCCGCCGCGTCCGCGCGGCCCTGCAGGACCTGCCCGCCGCGAGTGCCGACGGTGAGCTGTTCGACTGGACGTACCATCAGGCGCAGTACCGCATGCGGCTCGCCTTCCGCGCTGCCGGGCACGGACCGGCCTGGCGGGGCTTTCACGCCGCGCGTAAACACTCGGGGACCCGGCTGTACCGCGCCACGAAGGACTTCACGCGGGTCGGGCTGTTCCTAGGGCACTCGTCGGTGGACACGACGCGGCGCTACGTCGCCCTGGAGGAGAACGACGTGCAGAACGAAGTCGAGGACTTCTGACAGCAGAGTTCAGAGGTCTTGAGGGTAGCCCTCGGTCCGTCTGAATCGAGCACCTGAAAAAGACAGCAGTTGGAAGTGGAATTGTATGGTGTTGGCCCCAGGGTGGAACTGAACACCGCTGTGAGCCGTTGAGGCACCTGCGGAGTCCACTGAGGTCCACCTCTGAAATGGCAGCGATTCACCCTGGGGCGTGCCCTTCGCCTGAGTTACGAAACTGAATCCTGCGGTGGGGCAGGAGGTGACGGTTCAGCCTTCAGCGGCACCTGGGAGCTGGTCGCCGGGTCCGGCGAGTGGACGCGCTCCGGCGGTCAGGCCGGGCGGACGTAGGCGCGCGTGTGGGGGTAGTGCACGTCGGACCAGTAGGCGATGAAGCGCCGGATCTGCGCGGTGAACTCCTCGAAACCGTGCTCTTTGACGAGGTAACCGGAGCTGATCAGGTCGTACGCCCGCCGGACGTCGTCAGAGTCGCTGGAAGTGGTGAGCATCACGGCCGGCAGGCGGTGCAGGCTGGGGTGCGAGCGCACGGCCTGCAGCATCTCGAACCCGGTCATGCCGGGCATGCGGATATCGAGCAGCAGCACGTCCGGCAGCAGGTGCAGGTCCGCCTGCGCCAGCAGCCAGTCCAGGGCGCTGCGGCCGTCGTGGAGGACTTTGACGGTCACGGCCCGGTCCTGCCGGGCGGCAGCCTCGTGCACGAGTTCGCAGTCGGCAGGGTTGTCGTCCACCAGCAGGACGCACAGGCGGTCGGGCATCCAGGTGGCGTCCGGGGTCACGTGATTCAGTGTGGGGGGCGCGCCAGGGGAGAAATGCGACCCCAGCCCCAAATTCCCCTGCTGCTCTCCCCCACCGGGCGGGGTGGTGCGCGGTCATCTGCGCTTGACAGCGCCTCGGCACCCTGCAGGGCGGCAGATGACTCGAGCAGTGAACGCGACCGGCACGGTGAACAGGCCCGCTTCGTTGCCCTGACGGACGGACAGCGTGACCTGCGGAGTGAACAGCCGCGCAGCGAGCATCCGTCATGATCATCATCAGCGGGTGTCAGCGGCATTGAGGGGCCAACCGTGCGCTCCTCAACTCCACGTCCAACCGCTTCGGTTCCGGCTGCTCGCTCGGAAGCTCCGCGAGTCTGCTCGGTTCAGGTGCGAACCGTTCTCCCAACGCACCTGAACCCCGCTGTCGAGCCCCGTCGGGCGTGGAGGGCTCGGTGTGGACGGCTCTGTTCGGCGTGGACGGCTCTGTGCCGCCAGGGGTCTGTCGAGCGACACGCTCCTGCGGGTGTCTGTCGGCCGGGCCACCGCGGAACGGGTACGCTGACGGGTATGGCCCGCGCGGTGTGGAGGTGGACGCTGCCCCTGTGGCTGGCGGTCACGCTGGCTGGCTCGTGGGGTCTCGTGAGTGAGCGGCGCGCGGCGCTGCAGGCGGCGTTCGAACTGGACGCGCGGGTGCTGCACCGGGTCCTGTCTCAGCGTCTGGAGCAGCAGGAGACGGTGCTCTCGGCCGTCGCGGCACTACTCGCGCAGGACCTGCCGCCCGGGAAGCTCGGTGGATACGTGCAGGCGCTCGTCCGGCCGTACGGGCAGATCGTGGCGGTGGAGGGGTGCGCGGCGGCCGGGTGCCGGTCCTTCACATTCCGCCGGGAGGAGCTGCCGGATCTGCCGTTCGCGCCGGCACCTCGGCCGGCGGTGCGCTGGCCCCGGTCGGGGAGCGGTCTGTACGTTCTGACGCTGGGTCGCGCGCGGGTGTGGGTGAACGCCGCCGCGCTGGTGTCCACCCGTGACCTGCCCGCCGAGCCGCTGAGCGTCCAGCTGTTCCGCCCAGAGACCGGCGAGCTGCTGGTCGACCGCGCCGCGCCCGTGCGGCAGGCCGCGTTCACCTTCACGGTGCGTAAATCGCTGGGCACGGCGCTGGAACCGTTCCCCATCCGCTTCGAGCGCGCTCACCCGTGGCAGGTCTGGCCATGGGCGGGCCTGCTGTTCTGGTGGACGACCACGACCCTGATCGCGGGAGGCGCGGCGCGGATCCTGTCGATCCGCGCGCGGGCGGAACAGTCCCTGCTCGACGAGCGGCGCCGCGCGCAGGGCGTCGTGCAGGCCAGCACGGACGGCATCGTGGTGCTGGACGCGCAGGGCAGCGTGGTGCAGGCCAACCCGGCGGCCCTGCGGATCATGGGGCCGCTCCCGGCGGGTCAGGCGATCAGCGGCGCGGCGCGTTTCCAGGCGACGCTGTCGCAGGCGCCGTTCGACGCGGCTCGCTTCTGGCGGGCAACGGACGCGCAGGCGCTGCCGGACGGCACGGCCCTGCGGCGCGGTGCGGAGCAGGTCCTGATCGAGGGGGGCCTGACGCCCCTGACCGGGGACCGGGGGCAGCTGCTGGGCCGGGTGCTGACGGTGCGGGAGGTCGGACCGCTGCAGCAGCGCCTGCTGGCGCAGCTGGACGCCGGTGAGCGGCGGGTGCGGGAGCATGAAAGCCTGCTGTCGCACGTTTCGCGGCTGTCGACGCTGGGCGAGATGAGTGCCGGACTGGCGCACGAGCTGAACCAGCCGCTGACCGCGATCGTGAGTTACGGGCAGGGCGGACTGCGGCTGCTGACGCAGGACCCGCCGGACGTGCCGCGGGCGCGGCAGGCGGTGCAGGGCATGGTGACTCAGGCGCAGCGGTCTGCGGAGATCATCGCGCGGTTGCGGACCCTGGTGCGGCGCGCGCCGGCGCAGCGGGCGAAGGTGGATCTCGTGCAGGCCGCGCAGAACATCCTGATCCTCTGCCACGCGGACCTGACTCGCCAGGGTGTGCACGTGGCGGCGCAGTTTCCCGCGGCGGCGTTCGTCACGGGCGACCCGGTGCAGGTCGAGCAGATCCTGCTGAACCTCGTCCGCAACGCGCTGGACGCCATGGGCGACCGCCCGGATCAGCGGCTGGACCTGCAGCTGAGCGCGGCCGGTGACGCGTGGGCCCTGACCGTGCAGGACAGCGGGACGGGCCTCTCGGACGCGGTCCGGGCGACCCTGTTCCAGCCGTTTCAGACGGTCAAGCCCGGGGGGCTGGGGCTGGGGTTGTCGCTCTCGCAGTCGCTCGCGCAGGGTCTCGGGGGGGACCTGAGCGGCGAGAATGCCCCGGGGCGCGGCGCGCGGTTCACGCTCACGCTGCCACAATGGAGCAGTGAGCCGGACACCTGAGCCGATCGTGTACCTCGTGGATGATGACGCCGCCGTCCGCGACGCCCTGACGTTCCTGCTCGGCACAGTGGGCCTGCCGGTCCGGGCGTTCGCGGACGGCGTGGCGCTGCAGGCGCAGGTGGACCGCTCGGACATCGGGTGCCTGCTGCTGGACATCCGCATGCCGCACGTCAGTGGCCTGCAGATGCAGGAGCAGTTGCGGGCCAGCGGCGTGGACCTGCCCGTCATCGTCCTGACCGGGCACGGGAACGTGGACCTGTGCCGCCGCGCCTTTCAGCAGGGCGCGGTGGACTTCCTGGAAAAACCGGTGGACGAGACGGCCCTGCTCGAAGCGGTGCAGCGCGCCACGAGTCAGCACCGCCAGCGGCGCGCGCAGGCGGACTCGGTCCGGGAGGCGCGCGTCCGCCTGGCCCGCCTGACCGACCGGGAACGTGAAGTGCTCGCCGGGCTGATGGCCGGGCAGACCGGCAAGCAGAGCGCCCGGGTGCTGGGGATCAGTGTCCGCACCGTGGAAAGTCACCGCGCCCACCTGTTCGAGAAGCTCGAGGTGGCGACCCTGGCGGACCTGATGAGGCAGTACCTCGGCGTGGTGGACGCGCCCGGCCGTCCTCCGTAATGTTACGGAGCTCCGTCCGGGAAGGCCCGAATGGTGTCCCGCTCGCGGGCCTGACAGCATGACGGCATGAAACTTCCGACCCTGACCGGCCTGCTCCTCACTTCCCTCGCCGCGGCTCAGACACCGCCGGCGCCCGTGCCACTGGCCAGCACGCCCACGATGCAGGTGACCAGCCTGAGCCTGGACGCCGCCGTTCGGCTGGCCACGCGGGCCGTCGCGAACTGCGCGGCCGCCGGGTACCACGTGACCGCCACCGTGGTGGACCGGTCGGGCGTGACGCTCGCCGTGGCCCGCTCGGAGCAGGCCGGGCCGCACACCGTGGGGGCCAGTGCGGGCAAGGCGTTCACCAGCGCCAGTGGCCGGAACCTGACCAGCGAGATGGCCAGGGGCCTGCCCGGCAATCCCGGCCTGGCGAACATTCCCGGCTACCTGCTGCTGGCCGGCGGTGTGCCGGTCCGCGTGAACGGCGCGGTCGTGGGTGCAGTCGGCGTGGGCGGCGCGCCCAGCGGCCTGATAGACGAGACGTGCGCCGCCGATGCCATTGCGACCGTTCTCGGCCAGTAAGCGCCGGGGCGGCCCAGCGTGGACCGCGACCGGCCTGCTGCTGGTTCTGCTGGTCGGCGCGGCCCCCACCCTGGGGGCCCGCCCGGACCGCCGCCCGCTTCACGAGGTGACGCCCGTGAGTGCTCTGGACACCGACCTGCTCAGCGCGGCCCGCGCGGGCGACGCGGCGCGCGTGGCGGTCCTGCTGGCCGCCGGCGCGACCGCCGACGCGGCCGACCCGGAAGGCCGCACCGCCCTGACCGCCGCGGCGCTGGGGGACCACGTTGACGTGGCGCGGGTGCTCATCTCCGCCGGAGCGGACCCGGACCTCCAGGACGCGGACCGCAACAACGCCCTGCTGGTCACGGGGGAGACCGGCAGCGTCGCCATGTTGCGGGAGGTGCTCAGGGCCAGCCCGGACGTGACCCGCACGAACCGCTTCGGGGGCACGGCGCTCATTCCCGCTGCCCACCGCGGGCACCTCGGGTACGTGCGGGAACTGCTCGCCACGACCCGCGTGGACGTGAATCACGTGAATGACCTGGGCTGGACGGCCCTGCTGGAGGCCGTGATCCTGGGTGACGGTGGACCGGTTCACACCGAGATCGTGCGGGTGCTGCTGACGCGCGGCGCGGACCGGGACCTCGCGGACCGCGCCGGGGTGACGCCCCTGCAGCACGCGCAGCGGGCCGGGTACCGGGACATGGTCCGCCTGCTCCGGGCGCGGTGACGTCCGGGCCGGGTCTTCACGCGAGTTTGAGGAAGGGCCGCCGCGTCCGGCAGACGCTTTAATGTTAAAAATGTCATGTTCGGGTCGAGTCGCCTCCTCTCTCCGCCCTCGTGGGAGCGGCGCAACGCGGTCCTGCTGACCAGCCTGCTGGCCCTCGGCTACGCCGCCTTCGCCACCGTCTCCTTCTGCGAGGCCGCTCCCATCCGGGGCCGCCTCGCCCTCGGCGCCAGCCTCCTGCTGCTCGTCCTGGCGGTCCTCGCCTGGCGGCGGATCACGCTTCAGGTCCTCTACCCGCTGATTCTCGGGCTGATCACCGCGCTCGTCTGGGCCGTCCTGATGGCCCTCGCCCTGACGCACCAACCCCTGCCCACCGGCGTGCTCTCCAGCTGCGGCCTCGTCACCGGGCTCTCGTTCACGTGGTACGCCCCCCACGTGGCCCTGCGCTGGACGGCCGCCGCCTGCCTGCCCGTCGCCCTGATCGGCCTCTGGCAGCCCTTTTCCGACCCGCCCGCCCTGGTGGTCGGGGCCATGCTGCTGCTGCTGATCATGTACATCACCCAGTACAATCACCAGCTCATCCGCGAGCGGCACCTGCGAACCGAACTGGAGCGTCAGGTCAGCCGCGATCCGCTGACCGGCCTGTACAACCGCCGCGTGCCGCTCGAACAGCTCGGCGACCTGCTGGGCCGCGCCGAACCGCCCCACGACGCGGCCGTGGTCCTGCTGGACCTCGATCATTTCAAACGCGTCAACGACACCTGGGGGCACACCCGCGGGGACGACCTGCTCAGGGAGGTGGCGGGGCTTCTCACGCAGCACCTGCCGACCGGAAGCCTCCTGAGCCGCTGGGGCGGCGAGGAATTCCTGGTCATCCTGTACGGCCAGACCCCGTCCAGCGCGCAGGCCGCCGTGCATCACGTCCGTCAGGTCGTGGCGCAGCGGCCCGACCTGTGCGGCATCACGCTGAGTGCCGGCGGGGCCCTGCTCCCGGAGGCGGCCAGCAGCCGCGAGCTGATCCGCCTCGCCGATGAACGGCTGTACGCCGCGAAAGCCGCGGGCCGCAATCTGGCCTGCTGGACCGGCACCGGCCACCCGCCCCGCCACCCGTGACCGGCCGGGCCGACGGATCAGGCCGCACCCGGCGGCGTCTGATCGCGCCGTGACGGCACCCGCGGCGTCCGCTGGAAGGGGCCGTCCCCACGGTTCACGGTGGCGTCAGCGGCGACCCGTGTCAGAAAACCGTGTGTCTGACCGTGCGAGCATCAGACCTGCACCTGCAAGCTCAGTGACCGGCCCCTGCTCAGCGCGACTGAACGGTGGTCCCTCATGACACGGCCCCCCTGGACGGCAGACGGTGCAGTGCCCGGTCGTCCGACCCATCCAGTCCGCACGTCCCCCGGAGGACACATGAAGAAAAGCGCGCTCAGCCTGACCGTACTCGCCGCCCTCGCCCTCGGCACC
>NZ_BMQN01000019.1 GCF_014648135.1 Deinococcus sedimenti
CCCCTGCCCCCCTGGGGTAGGGGGCTGGGGGGTGGGGAGGCCCGCCGCCAGGCGCAACCATTCCAGCAAGAATCACCCCCAGACGAACGTCAGAGCTCCGAGATAGGCCCGAGCGCCACGACCGTCAGCCGGTCCATGGGGCACAGCCGCAGCACTTCCTGCACCTGCTCGACGGTGACGTTCTCGTAGCGTTTCACGAGATCGTCGGTGCTGAGGGTGCGGCCGGTGGCGAGGTATTCCATGCCGAGGGTGAAGAGGCGGCCCTGGGGTGTTTCGGCGCGCAGGAGCGTGCTGACGGCAAGTTTGCGGGCGGCGCGGCGGACGGCGTGGGGGGTGATGAGGGTGTGGGCGTCGGCGAGGACTTTGCGGTAGGTGGCGAGGGCCTGGGGGGCGCGGTCGGGGTCGCTGGTGAAGCCGCCTTCGAAGGTGCCGACGTGTTGGTATTCGAGGTGGGCGAGGTCGGCGCTGTCGCAGGTGCCGGTGTCGATGAGGGTCCAGTAGAGGGCGCCGTTTTCGCCGCCGATGAGGTCGGCGAGGATGTGCGCGGCTTCGCGCAGGGGGTGGTGGGCGCTGAGGCCGGGGCTGGTGGCGGCGAGGTGGACGCGGGTGAGGTCGGGGTCGGTGAGGGTGCGGGTGTGGTCGGGCCGGGTGGGGGGGCGGGTGTCGGGGTGGGGGGTGGGGGTGCCGGTGGGCCAGTCTTTGAGGTGGTGTTCGGCCCAGGTGGTGAGGTGGTGGGGGTCGAACTGGCCGGTGATGGCGAGGGTGATGCGCTGGGCGCCGTAGCGGGCGTGGTGGTGGGCGCGCAGGGTGTCGGGGGTGAGGTTCGTGACGGTGTCGGTGGTGCCGAGGATGGGTTGGCCGAGTGGGTGGTCGCCCCAGTAGTCGGCGCGGAGCTGGTCGGTGACGCGGACGCTGGGCTGGTCGGCGTACATGGCGATTTCTTCGAGGATGACGCCGCGTTCGGTGTGGATGTCGTCGTCGCGCAGGGCGGGGCGCATCAGTTCGGTGAGGGTGTGGAGGAGTTCGGGGGTGTGTTCGGGGAGGGTGGCGGCGTGGTAGACGGTGGCTTCTTCGCTGGTAAAGGCGTTGGCGTGCCCGCCGAGGTCGTCGAGGCGTTCGTTGAGTTCGCGGGCGCTGAGTTCGTCGCTGCCTTTGAACAGCAGGTGTTCGATGAAGTGGCTGGCACCCATGTCCTGGGGGGTTTCTTCGCGGCTGCCGGTGTTGACGAAGTACCCGGCGGCGATGGTCTGGGCGTCGGGGTCGGGTTCGAGGAGGAGGGTGAGGCCGTTGGGAAGGGTGTGGTGGTGCAGTTGAGTGGGGGGCAGGTCAGGCATGGGTGGCGTCCGGGTGGGGGGTGGGGTCGCTGGGGCCGAGGGTGACGGTGGTGGCGTCCCGCGTGGGGTCGTAGCTGCTCAGGAAGTCGTTGACGTGCGTCAGGGTGAGGGCCTGGATGCTCTGGCGGAGGGTCTGGACGGAGCGGGGGTGGCCGAACAGGGCGACGTCGCGGGTGAGGGCGTGGGCGCGGCCGCGCAGGCTTTCAGCTCCGAAGATGACGCTGGTGGCGAGGCCGGTGCGGGCCCGTTCGAACTCGGCGGGGGTGAGGCCCTGCGGGAGGCGGGCGAGTTCCGCGCGGAGCACCTGGAGGGTCTCGGGGGCGCGGTCGGGGGTGCTGGCGGCGTACGCGCTGAGGTAGCCGTGCCCGCCGAGGAGGATGGGGCTGGCGCTGACGGAGTACGCGAGGCCGCGTTCCTCGCGGACGGCGTGGAACAGTCGGCTGGCGCTGCCGCCGCTGAGGGCGGTCAGGGCGACCTGCCACGCCAGCCAGTGCGCGTCGCGGGGGCCGACGCCGGGCGCGGTGAGGCTGAGGTGCGTCTGCTCGCCGTCGGGGTGGGGCTCGTGGGCCTGCGCGTGGGCATGGAAGGGCGCGGGGACGGGTTCGTCGAGGCCGGGTCGCAGGCCGCCGAGGGTCCCTTCGACGAGGGCGAGGGCGTCATCTGGGTCGAGGTCGGCGACGAGCCCCAGGACGCTGCCCGCCTGCCCGTAGCGGGTCAGGTGTGCGCGTACGCCCTGCGGCGTGAGGGCGTCCAGGCCGTCGGTGGTGCCGCTGGCGGGGTGCGCGTACCCGGCGGACGGGGAGGCGGCGGGGCGGGGGAAGGCGACCTGCCGGGCGCGGGTGGCGAGCCGGTCGGCGGGGCTGTCCTCCAGACCCTCCAGGTCCTGCCGGGCGAGGTCGGTGAGGATCTCGAATTCGTCCTCGGGCAGTTCGGGGCGGTTCAGGACGTCGGCGGTGAGGGCGAGCGCGGCGCGCAGGTCGGCGCGCAGGCCGCTGACGCCGATGCGGGTCGCCTCGGGGCCGACGCCGCCGCCCCGGCGCACGCCGAGGTCGTCAAAGGCGTCCTGCAGGGCGCGGGCGTCCATCCCGGCGGCTCCCTTGAACAGCCATTCCTCCAGCACGCCGCCCGTGCCTTCCGCCCCGGCGGGGTCGTGGGCGCTGCCGACCGGGACGCGCAGGTCGAACGCGAAACCGGGCGTGTGGCGGCGTTCGAACACGACGGTCAGGCCGCCGGGCAGGGTCCACAGGTGGGCGGGGGAACTGGGCGGGGGGCGGACGGGCATCCGGTGAGTCTAGCGCGCGTGGGCGCGCACCTTGTGGTCGCGTTCATGGTTGGCGGCTCTGCAACTTTTGCCCGGTTCACGCTGCGGGTGCAGGCGCCATGCTGCCCTGCATATGGGCAGGGTGGTCGGGGTGATCGTGACGGTGCTGGTCCTGGCGGGCGTGGCGTACCTGCTGTGGCCGCTCATTCAGGGCGCGCAGCGGATGGCGGCGCTGATGGCCGAACCCGCTCCGGTGACGGGCAGCCTGCCCAATCCCCTGCCGGGGCAGCGCTTCGTGGACACCTGGGGTGGGGCGCGCAGTCAGGGGCGGCGGCACGAGGGTGTGGACATCTTCGCGCCACGCGGCACGCCGATTCGCGCCACGACGCGCGGCATGGTCGTGAATGTCGGGCCGAACACCCTGGGGGGCCGCACGGTCATGATCCTGGGTCCGGCAGGGCAGCGGCACTACTACGCGCACCTGGAGCGGTACCCGGACCTGAAGCGCGGGGACTGGGTGCAGGCGGGGGACGTGGTGGGCTTCGTGGGGGACAGCGGGAACGCGCGGGGCACGCCGCCGCACCTGCACTACGGGATCTACGCGGGCGGCGGGGCGATCAACCCGTACCCGCTGCTGCGCAACAGGTAGGCCCTCCGGATCTGCGTGGGTACCGGGCGCGGCGACTATCAATCCAGGCCGCGCGGAGGGGACACAGTGGGCTTCATGGCGTCTGTACTGCTGGCTGGCCGGTGACTGTGCCTGGGGGCTGTCGGGGGTCAGCACTCGCCGCCAGTGTCCACAGCAGGATCCGCAGGTATCGAGGAGCCCCCTCACTTCCTCTGGATCAAGCGGACTCTCAGGGCTGCGCGGCCGAGCGGATACCTGAGAACGACCGTGGTGGGCAGCGGAGCCCCGGGGCCTGCTGTGACCTCCCGCGTGTCGCTGAAACCCCCTGTCAGAGGGGCCTGATGGAATGGGGCCGACCCTCATGAGTCAGCTGAAAAGTGAGGTTTTCGTTGTTAACGGCCCCTTAACGTGAGATTTCATACGTTATGAACACAGGAAGCGACCGAAGCGGACGGGGAGGTCCAGCCACGTCGCCCTGCACCGGACATCACCCCTGCAGAACGACGGTCTGCCGGTAGACCCCGTTCCACCCCGACCGCCACCCGGTCACTGGCCGGCCAGACCCTTCTGGCCAACGGAGAAGAAGATGAGGAAACTTGCCCTGCTGGCCCTGTCCACCGTCATGAGCACCGCCGCCGCCGCCACCGTGAGCGGCAGCCAGAGCACCCCGCTGACCGTGAACGTCAAGAACGTCTGCATCACCGCCTACACCACCCCCGGCTGGAACGGCGCGGCCGGCACCGGGCGCGTGTGGGACAAGATCGACCTGGGCACCATCAGCGCCATCAGCAACGCCACCACCAGCAGCAAGCTGGTCATGGCCGTGGACTGCAACTACGACACCGCGCTGAAGATCATCACCCCGACCAGCGTCACCATGACCCGCGCGGACAAGAAGTACGCCTTCAACATCACCACCAACCCCTGGAGCGCCACGAACCCCATGCACATGAGCTTCAGCACCGCCGGGTCCTACGAGCCGGGCATGCTGGGCGGCAAGTACGAGTACTACGAAGTGAAGGCCAGCTTCAAGCTCGGCGGCGCCGGTCAGAACCCCAACGTCGCGTGGACGATCCCCGGCGGCACGTACACCGGCGACATGGTCGTCAAGTTCGAATACAACGAGTAATCCACCCGTGAACGCCACCCGCGCCCCAGGCACCTTCCGATGGGCGCGGGTGGCGTTTCAGCCTCGCCCTCTGCCCGCTGCTGCCGCCCGGCAGCCGTGACCTTCCAGGAGTCCTCCGTGCGTGTACTTGCCCTTCTCTCCCTGCTCTGCGTGGCTCCGCCTGGTGCGGTTCAGGCCGCGCCCGCCGCACCCTGTCAGGTGGCGCAACTCGTCAGTGTGCCCGTGGCGTACTCCGCACAGGCCGGCGCGCGCGGTCAGGTGCGGATTCACGTGACCTGCCCCGCCAGCGGCCGGTACCGGGTGCAGTTCAGCACGCAGGACGGCCCGCTGGCAGCCCCGGCAGGTCCGGTGGTGCTGCGCGGCGCGCAGGGCGAGCTGCGGGGTGAGGTGCAGGGCATTCCGCTGGACCGGTGGGTGCAGGGCGCACGTACCTTCGAGCTGCCACTGGTCCTACCGGCCGGGCAGTGGGCCGCCCAGAGCGGCGCGTATCAGGTGCTGTTCACGGTCACGGCTGAATCCGTGGCCGGGGAGCGTCCGTGAGGCGCGCGGCCGGGCTGCTGCTGCTGCTGGGCGCGGCGGCGGCACAGGGGTTCAGCGTGAGTCCCACGGCGTTCAACCTGAATCCGGAACGGACGAATACCGCTCAGGTGCGGTTCGAGAATCCCTCGGGCGGCCGCATGTCCTTTCAGGTGGAGGTCCGCAGGTGGTCCACGCGCAACGGTGAGCACGTGTACGAGCCGACGCGGGACGTGATCGTGAATCCGGCCTCGTTCACGCTGGCGCGTGGGGAGGCTCAGGTCATCCGGCTGGGCCTGCTGAAGAAGGCGGGGGCGGATGAACTGACGTACCGGGTGTTCGTGCAGCAGGTGTCCGGTGATGACGTGCCCACGCAGACGACCGGCTCGGAGGACGCGCAGATGAACGTCCGGCAGCTGGTGCAGCTGTCCCTGCCGGTGTACGTGACGCCGCCCGCCAGCGCGGCGCGCGTGGCCTTCCAGGCGCGCGTGGCGGATCAGGAGGTCACGCTGGACCTCGTGAACAGCGGCAACGCGCACCAGACCTACCGGGTGCTGAACGTGCAGGTCGGAGACCGCAGCGTGGTGCTGGGCAGCGCCGCGGTGCTGGGCCGCAGCACGCTGAGCCTGCCGCTGGGCGCACTGGGCGGGGCGCGGACCGTCACCGTGCAGTTCACGGACGCGGCCGGAAAGGCGGGTCGTGAGACGATCTCGATTCCCTGACCGGCGTCTGGCCTGGGTGCTGATGGCGGCGCTGGCGGCGCAGGCGCACGCGCAGGACGCCGGCGCCTCCCCCTGCGCGCAGGAACCGGTGTTCGTGGACACCAGCGTCGGGGGCGAGGCGCGCGGGGGCGCCCTGGCGCTGCTGCCGGACGGAGCAGTGTGGGTGGAGTCCCGCCTGCTCCGGGAGTCCGAAGCGGCGTACGGGGTGGCGGAGGTCACGTGTGACCTCGGGACGTTCGTGAAGCTGAGCGGCGCCCTGGACGTGACGTACGATCCGGCCGAGCTGCTGCTGACCGTGCGTCCCCGGCTGGACCTGCTGCCGGGCAACACGCTGGACCTGGGGCGCAGCGCGCCCAGCGTTCCCGGACCGGACGCGACGCTGCCGCTGTTCACGGTGGGCGCGCAGGGTCGTGTGGAGCGCGCGGAACCGGGCTCGCCCCTGTCGCGGTCGCTGGGGGTGCAGGGCGGCGTGCAGACCGGACCACTCAGCGGCGCGCTGGACGTGACGGTGGCCGCGCAGGACACGGAGGTCCGTACCGAGGTGCAGCTGAACGGATCGTATGAGGTCACGCCGCGCCTGACGGTGGGCGCGCAGGTGTTCGCGCAGCGTCAGGACAACCGGCTGAGCCTGAACAACCAGCGGATCAGTGGCCTGCGGGTACGGTGGGGTGATCAGCAGGCGTACCGGCTGCCGGTCTGGACGCTGGACCTGCCGCTGGACGCCGAAGTCCGCGTGCGGGTGAACGGTGAGAGCCTGCCGCCCGTGCGCGTGCGGGCCGGTCAGCTGGTGCTGCGCAACATCGCGCTCAGCGTGCCGGCCGGCACGCTCGAGGTCACGGTGCTGGACGCGAACGGGGAGCGGGTGGAGGCCCGGTCGTACGGTCCGGGTGACGTGGTCGTCACGGCCCGGACCCTGGCCGTGCAGGCCGTCGCCGGCCGGCAGGGTCAGGACGGCGCGGCCAGCGTCACCGGCGTGTACGGCGTCACCGACCGCTGGAGCGTGTCCGGCGAGGGGCTGTGGCGGGGCCGGGACTGGGAAGCTCAGCTGGGCGCCCGCTACGCGGACCGGCAGATCAACGCGGGGATGAACGTCACGTACCGCTCGGCGCGGCCCGAAGCGGCGGCGCTGACCGGGGACGTCACGCTGGTGCGGGACCAGTGGCGGCTGGGCGGATCGGTGCAGGTCACGCCACTGAACCTGCGCGCCAGTCAGGCCGGGGTGTCGGTCGGCTGGGCCGATGACGGCACCACCGTCAGCCTGAACGCGCAGGCCTCGCCCGGGCAGGCGCAGTACCGGGCCAGTGCCGCCGTCAGCCGCCAGGTGAATCCCACCCTGAACGCCGCCGTGCGCGCGCAGGTGTCCAGTGACGCCGGGAAGGTCGGGTGGCAGGCGGGCGTGACCGTGACCTGGGTGCCGCGCGACACCCTGACCGTGACGGGCGCCGCGCTGATGGACGGCGCGCAGCAGACCGCAGGGATCGAGGCCCGCTGGAAGCCGGCGCCCGGGCATGAACTGGTCGCGTCCGGGCAGGTCAGCAGTCTGCCCACCCGGTCGGCGCGGGTGGGGTACAGCTTCACGGGTCCGGCGGCGGTGAGCGTCGCCGCGGGCACCGATGGCGCCTGGAGCGTGTCGGGTCGCGTGGGAGCAGCGTGGGTGGCGGGACGGGCGTACCTGACGGCGGACGATCCAGGGCCGGGCGTGCTGGTGCGCGTGGGGCTGCCGGGCGTGCCGCTGCTGGTGAATGGCGCGCGGGTGGTGTCGGACGCGCGGGGCGAGGCGCTGGTGCTGCTAGCGGCGGGGACGCGGCAGGTGAGTGTCACGCCGGATTTCGAGACGCTGCCGGTGACGGTCAGCGTGCGGGAGGACCGGCGGGACGTGACCCTGAGTGGGCAGGGGGCGGGCGTGGTGGACTGGACGGGGAACTTCGAGGCGTTCGTGTGGGTGCGTCTGCTGGGCGTGGACGGCGCGCCGCTGCCGTACGCGACGCTGGATCTGCGGGGTGCGCGCCGCACGGATGACGAGGGCTGGGTGCTGTTGCCGGTGTTTGGTACGCCGCAGGCGGTGGCCGTGACGCTGGACGGCGCGGCAGCTGCAGCGTGCCGGGTGACCCTCACGCCTGGGGTGGAGTCGGCCCGCTGCGCTCCCTGACCGTTGGCGGCATCAGGTGGGTCATGAGGCGAGTCCACTCGGACCAGGGACGCCAGAGGCGGATCACGGCAGTCCTGCCTGCCGCTGTGAACCCAGGCGGAGGCGACGTTCCGGGCCGCGCGGCCCGCGGGCTTGCCATCCCAGAGCGTCGGGGCTGGGGGACGTTCACTTCCGTGAGTGGCGCGTCCAGGTCCAGCGCGTGCAACCGCCCGAAGCGCTCGGTGGCTACGTTTCCCGACTCACCCCGGCAAGCCCCGCTGTGGTCGGGACGACCATCCTCGAGCCGTGCTGGCTGGCGTGACTCCGGCCGTTGATCCCGCCGGAGCTGTCACCGCAGAATTCAGACGGACTGATAGCGGCTTTCAGGTGTGCTGGGGAACCCCTCAGCACACCTGAAACGAGCAGAGCGAGAAGCCGTCAACGAAGCAGTTGGAAGTGGAGTTGAAGAGCGTGCCGTTGGCCCTTCAAGGCAGCTGAAACCCGCTGTCAACCTCGGGTGCTAGGGGATCAAAACGCTCCGAAAAAAAGCCCCAGGTTGTGTGCCGCGATCTTCCGACACACATGCGCCCGGATGGAGCGCTCTGAATTCAATTGGGGTAGCATCAAGTGAAATGAACGATCCAGCCGGAAAAAAACAGTCTCGATGGTCTTCCGAACCCACCACATCACGCCCCACCAGGGGCACGGCCTTTTGAAGTTCTTCTTCGGCTGCGCATACACGCCGCATCCCTGATATCCCCGATCCCCAAGCACCAGACTGGCTTCCTGAACGTCCAGGAGTGCTCGTGCCACCGGTGGGTCACCTTCTCGACCTGGCACAATGGCAAAGCGCACGAGCATGCCGTGATCGTCGATCACGGCATGCAGTTTGAAGCCGTAAAAGAACCCCGTTGTGCCGTATCCCCCCTGACCACCACGGCCACCAGTGGCCGTGGTCATCGCTCTGGGCCGTGTGTGCCGCCCTCCGACACAACACACCAGCGGCTTGCTATCGATGACGTACACCGTGTCGTCGTCGAAGTGGGGCAGGCGCAGCGCGAGATCCGCGGAGATCCGTTCGAGATTCTGTTGAATCCGCAGATATCGCGTGCGATCCGGGAGGACGGGAAAGAGGAAGCCATACGTGGCTCGCACCTGGGCGTACCACTGCTGCACCGAGGGCTGTGCGAGCAAATCGCCGACGAGCGCAATGGTCATCAATTCAGCGTAACTGCCCTTCTGGTGCGGCTCGTTCGGGAGCGTGAAAAGGCCGCTGCGTGCAGCGGCCTTGAGGTAATCGTCGACGTAGACGTAGATGATGATGAACAGGTCGACGACGGTAGGCTGATGGTGCGGAAGTTCTTTGGTAGGCATACCGGAGCTTCCGCTTTCTCCTGTTCCCTCGCCAACCTCTAGCACCCGAGGTTGTCAGTTCACGCGGAAGGTGTGCACGGTGCGGGACGTGAAGGTCTGGCCGGGGTCGAGGCGGGTGGGGGGGAACTGAGGCTGGTTGGGTGAGTCCGGGACGTGTTGCGTTTCGAGGCACACGGCGGCCTGTGGCGCGTGGACGCGGCCCGCGTGCCCGGTGTGCTGCCCGTTCAGGAAGTTGGCGGTGTACAGCTGCAGGGCGGATTCGGTGGTGTGGATGTCCAGGGTGCGGCCGCTGGCGGGGTGGTGCAGGGTGGCGGCGGGGCGCAGGGTGCCGGGCTGGCCGCGCAGGAGGAGGTTGTGGTCGAAGCCGCCGGGTTGATCGGTCAGCGCGTCGCCCAGGGGGCGGGGCGTGCGGAAGTCCAGGGGGGTGCCGGTGACGTCCTGCACAGTACCGGTGGGGATGCCGCCCGCGTGGGTGGGCGTGAACATGTCGGCGTGCAGGGTGAGGTGGTGCGCGTGGATGCCCTCGTGCGCCTCCGGGCTGAGGTTCCAGTAGGTGTGGTTCGTCAGGTTGACGTGCGTGGGGGAGTCGGTGGTGGCGCGGTACTCGATGCTCAGGGTGGGGTGGGGGTCGGCGGTCAGGTGGTACGTGACCTGCACGTGCAGGGTGCCGGGGTGCCCCTCCTCGCCGTGGGGGCTGGTGCGGGTGAACGTCACCTGCGCGCCCTCCCCCACCACCTCGGCGTGTCCGTGCCAGAGGTGCAGGTCGAAGCCGCGCGGGCCGCCGTGCAGGGCGTGCGGGCCGTCGCTGGGGGTCAGGTGGACCTCCTGCCCGTCCAGGGCGTAGCGGGCCTGCGCGATGCGGTTCGCGAAGCGGCCCACGGTGCTGCCCAGGAACGGGGCGGTCTCGCGGCTCAGGTACGGCCCCGGCTGGTCAAAGCCCAGCACGACCTCGCCCGGCGTGCCGCTGCGGTCGGGGACGCGCAGGCTGGTGAGGGTGGCGCCCAGGTCGGTCAGGCGGGCCTGCACGCCGCCGGGGAGCGTCAGCGTGAACTGCGTGATGGGCTGCCCATCCGGGGTGTGCCCCCAGGTGCGGGTGTGGACGGTGGGCGTGGTCATGGGCCGAGGGTAGCGCCGCTCAGCGGACGCCGAGCAGGAGTTCCATGGTCAACTGGTCCAGCGCCTCCAGGCCGGGGCCGCGCGTGCCCAGCGCGGCGCGGTCAAAGGGGTGGGCCTTCAGCGCCCCGGCGTTCGCGGGGCTGAAGGTGCCGGTCAGGGCCTCCAGTTCCGCGTCCTGCACGCGGTACGCGGCGAGGGCAGCCTGGATCTCGGCGTCCTGCGCGAAGCGCTGCACCTTGTCTTTCAGGATCAGGTAGGTGCGCATGCAGCCGCGTGCAAACGCCCACACGCCGGCCTCGTCCTCGGTGCGCAGGGCGTGTGCGTCGAAGTGTTTCGGCCCGGCGTACCCGGACTCTTCCAGCAACTTGACGAGGAAGAACGCGCCCTTGGGGTTCTCCGCGCCGAAGCGCAGGTCCTGGTCGAAGCGGCCCATCTTCTGGTCGTTCAGGTCGATGTGGAACAGCTTCCCGGCGTCGATTGCCTGCGCGACGGCGTGCGGGAAGCTCAGGCCCGCCATGGTCTCGTGCGCGAACTCCGGGTTCAGGCCGAACAGGTCCGGGCGGTCCAGCGTGGCGATGAAGCCCAGCGCGCTGCCGACGGTGGGCAGGAAGATGTCGGCGCGCGGTTCGTTCGGTTTGGGTTCCAGCGCGAAGCGGTACCCGTACCCCTGCGACTCGCTGTACTCGGCCAGGTAGTTCAGGCTGTCCCGGAACCAGCCCAGCGCGTCCAGCAGTTTGCCTCCGGCGTCCACCTCGGTCCCCTCGCGGCCGCCCCACAGCACGTACGTGTCCGCGCCCAGTTCCGCGCCGAGGTCCATGGCGTGCATGGTCTTGCTCAGCGCGTAGGCGCGCACGCGGGCGTCGGCACTCGTGAACGCGCCGTCCTTGAACGCCGGGTCGCTGAACAGGTTCGTGGTCGCCATCGGCACGACCAGCCCGTGATCCGACAGCGCCTGCTGGAACTCGCGCACGAGGGCGTCCCGCTGCGCGGCGGTCGCGTCGATCGGCACGAGGTCGTTGTCGTGCAGGTTCACGCCGTACGCGCCCAGCGCCGCCAGTTTCTCCACGAGGTACGGCGCCTTCAGGACCGGGCGGGTCGCCTCACCGAAGGGATCGCGGCCCGTGTTGCCGACGGTCCAGAGGCCGAACGTGAACTTGTCTGCGGGCGTGGGGGTGAAATCAGGCATGCGGGGCTCCTTGAAGGGGGTCGAGGGTCGAAGGGGTCGAGGGTCGAAGGGTCTGAGGGTCTAAAGGTCTAAGGGTCACAGGGAATGGGGCAGGGCGAAGGGGTGGGGTGCTGTTCTGGACGCTTGGACCCTCGACCCCCTTCAGCTTCCGTACAGGGCGGTGCGGGTGGCGGCGTAGGCGGTCAGGGCGTCGGCCATGTCCACGGGCGGGACGGGCGGGTGGAGGTCGGGACGGGTGGCGTCCATGGCGGCCGTCAGGTTCGGGTGGAGTCCGGCGGCGGGCATGGCGAGGATCGCGGTGCCGTGGGCCGCGCCGGGGCGGGCGCTGGTGGGGTGGACGGGGAGGTTCAGGGCGCCGCTGGCGAGGCCCAGCCACAGATCCGAGCGGGCGCCGCCCCCGGTGGAGATCAGGGTGTTCAGCGGGGCGATGGCCTGCATGACGGCGTACGCGTCGGCGAGCGCGGCGACGCTGCCTTCCAGCACGGCGCGGGTCAGGTGCGCGCGGCCGTGCGCGAGGCTCAGGCCGGTGAAGGCCGCGCGGGCGTGGGGGTTCATCAGGGGGCTGCGTTCGCCCGACAGGTACGGCAGGAACGTCACGCCGCCCGCGCCGGGCGGGACCTGCGCGGCCTCCTCCAGCAGCGCGGCGATGGGCGTGTCGGGTGCGAGTTTCGCATGCAGCCATTCCAGGGACCCGGCGGCGGAGAGGGTCACGCCGAGCAGGTGGTACCCGCCGTCGGCGTGCGCGAACAGGTGCACGCGGCCCTCCGGGTCCGGGGTGGGGTCGCGCAGGGGGCTGAAGATCACGCCGCTGGTGCCCAGGCTGACGCTGCCTACGTCAGGGCGGGCACTGGAGAGGCCCAGGGCGATCCCGGCGGCGGCGTTGTCCCCGCCGCCCGCGACGACCGGGAGTCCTTCGGGGAGGCCGGTCGCGGCGGCCCACTCGTGGGTCAGGGTGCCGACGACGTCGGTGGACCGCACGAGCTGGGGGAACAGGTCGCCCGGCAGGTCGAGCGCTCCCAGCACGTCGGCGTCCCACGCGCCGCGCGCGAGGTTCAGCGCGCCGACGCCGCTGGCGTCGCTGGGTTCGGCCGCCATCACGCCGGTCAGGGCGTACCCGACGTAATCCTTGGGAATCAGCGCGTGGCATAGCCGGGCGAAGGTGTCGGGTTCCTCGTCCCGCAGCCAGAGGATCTTCGGCAGCTGGAAGCCGGTCACGGCGCGGTTCCCGGTCCGCGCGACCAGTTCGGCGCGGGGGACGCGGGCCTCGATCTGCTCGACCTGCGCGCCGGTCCGCTGGTCATTCCACAACAGCGCGGGCCGCAGCACCCCGCCGTGGGCGTCCAGTGGGACGAGGCCGTGCATCTGTCCGCTGAGGCCCAGCGCCAGGGGCTGCGCGCGGCCCTCCAGCGCGGTGCTCAGGTCGCGCAGCGCGGCGCGCACGCCCGCCAGCCAGTCGGCGGGGCGCTGCTCGGTCCAGCCGGGGCGGGGGGTCAGGAGGGGGTAGGGGTGGGTGCTCTCAGCCAGGGTGTCGCCGCTGGCGGTGACGGCGACGGCCTTGACGCCGCTGGTGCCGACGTCGAGGCCCAGCGTGACGGGGGTGGGGGGCGTGGTCATGGCATCTCCTGGGGTGGGACGGGAGCGGGGGGCGTCTGGGGGGCGGGCGTGTCGATGACGCGCGACAGGACCTGCGCGGCGGCGCCCAGCGCGGGCAGGTACAGGCTGTCCTGGCGCACCGTGATGCGGGCGGGTGGCGCGGCCGGGCGCCACTGGCGGGCGTGGTACACGTCCAGCGCGGGGCCGAGTACGGCGTCCCCGAGGCGGGTCAGGGCGCCGCCGATGACGATCTCGTCCGGGCCGAGGGTCTGGTGCAGGTTCACGAGCAGCTGCCCCAGCCCCTCCCCGGCGCGGCGCAGGGTGACCTGCACGGCGGCCTCGCGCAGTCGGGGGGCGAGGACCTCGTCTAGGGGGTCCTGGACGTTCAGGTTCAGGGCGGCGCGGATCGCCCAGCCGCTCAGGAGGGTCTCGACGCAGCCGCGGTTCCCGCAGTGGCAGTACAGACCGCCGGGCTGGATGATCGCGTGCCCGATCTCCCCGGCCAGTCCGCGTGCGCCGCGCAGGACGTGCGGGGTGCCGCTCAGGGCCGTGAAGCCCGCACCGACGCCGCTGCCCAGGCTGACGTACGCCAGCAGCTGCGGCGGGTCGCCGGGGCGCAGGAAGCTCTCGCCGAACGCGGCGGCGTTCGCCTCGTTGTCCAGCGTGATGGCATCCGGGGGCAGGTGGGGCGGGAGGCCGGGGGCGGCGCGCAGCAGGTCCAGGAAGGGCACGTCGTCCCAGCCGAGGTTCGGGGCGTACAGGACGCGGGTGCCGTCCGGGCTGACCGGGCCGGGTAGGGCCACGCCCAGGCCCAGCAGGTCGCGGCCCTGCGTGGCGGGGTCCTGTAGCAGCTGCCCGCACAGTTGCGTGATGGTCTGCGCAGCGGCGTGTGGGGTGGTGGTGGGGGTGCGGGTCTGCGCGCGGGCGAGGACGGTGCCGCGCAGGGTGGTGGCGACGGCGCGCGCGCCGAGCACGCCGATCTCTGCACCCAGGAGGACGTGCCGGTGGTCGCCAAGGTGCAGTTCGCGGCCCGGGCGTCCGGCGGCGCCGGCGCGGGGTTGGCCCTCGCTGAGCCAGCCGCCGCCGAGCAGTTCGGTGACGAGACTGCCGACGGTGACCTTGGTCAGGCCGCTGCGGGCGGCGAGTTCCGCGCGGCTGAGGCCGGGGTGGGTGCGCAGCAGGTGCAGCACGCGGGCGCGGTTGAGGTGTTTCAGGTACGGCTGGTCGCCGGTGGGGCTGGGGGGCATCAGTCCTCGCTTTAGTAAATTGGTTTAACGAACAGGAGTGTAGCGGCCGGAGACCAAGGACGTCAACACTACGATTAAATCTTTCGTGTATATCAGCAAATGCCGGTTTACTGAATCGGCTCAGCCGGCCAGGGTGAATAGATCTTGACGACATCATATTTAAGTCTTCTAACCAATTCGCTGGGGGATCGGAAGCACTTCCAGAGCCGGTTTCTGTCGTCTGAGTCCCATTTGACGGTTCACGGGCGCACATTTGGTCGTCCAGCGATCAGAATGAGGCCGTGAAAGTCAGTTGACAGCGCTTTCAAGCCGGAGTAGGCTTCGAGCATCTCAATCTTCTCTTCACCGAGCAGGCAACCGGCCTGACTTTCAGGAGCACCCATGATGGAAGCAGTCACCCTGGCACAAGTGGCGCGGGAAGCGGGCGTGTCGCCCAGCACCGTGTCACGCATTCTGAACGGCACGGCCAACGTGACGCCAGAAAAACGCGCCCGGGTCGAATCCGTCATCACCCGCCTGAACTACCGCCCCAACCCGCAGGCGCAGGCACTGGCCGGGGGACGCAGCCTGACCATCGGCGTGATCACCCCCACACTGAACTCCACCTTCTACGGCGAGGCACTCGCCGGGATCGAGGCGGCGCTGAACGACACGCCGTACCACCCGATCGTGATCAGCGGCCAGTGGCGCACCGAGCGCGAGCAGGAGGCCCTGGACCTGCTGCTGGCCCGCCGGGTGGACGCCGTGATCATGATGGGCGGCATCCTCGACGACGAGATCCTGACCCACGTGTCCCGCCGCGTGCCGCTGATCGCCGTGGGCCGCGACGTGCGCGGCCTGGACCACAGCTGCATCGTGCTGGACAACATCAAGGCCATGCAGCAGGTCGCGCGGCACCTGCTGGGGCTGGGGCACCGTCAGTTCGCCTACATCAGCGGCGCCGAGCGTCAGCAGGACGCCATGGAACGCCGGCACGCCTTCCTGAACTGCCTGGGGGCGCACGGCGTGACCGTGGCGCCGGAGCTGATCCAGCTGGGCCAGTACACCGAGGAGGGCGGCCTGCGCGCCGCCGAGGCGATCCTGGACACCGGGCTGCCCTTCACGGCGCTGGTGTGCGCCAACGACCAGATGGCGCTGGGCGCGCGGCTGGCCCTGTACCGCCGGGGCGTGAACGTTCCAGGGGACGTGTCCCTGACGGGCTTCGACGACGTGTTCACGTCCTCGCTGATGACCCCCCCGCTGACCACGGTGCGGCAGGCGATCTACGACATCGGCCTGATGGCCGCGCGTGAGGCGCTGAACCTGCTGGACGGTCAGCCGGTCGTCAGGCAGGTGTTCGAACCTGAACTGATCATCCGTGAATCCACTGCTCCCCCGGCAGCCCCGCGTCGTGCGGGCCGCGCGAAGCGGGGGGTGACGGCCATGAGCACTCCGGATGGCTGACCCACCGTGCTCGCCATTTGCCGCTTCTGAAAACGCTTTCAAATCGACCTGGAGGTCACCATGAAAAAAACCGCTGCGTTCGCCCTCGCCACCGCCCTGCTGCTGGGCACCGCCCACGCCCAGGAAAAAGTCACCCTGACCGTCGCCGCCTTCCCCAGCCTGGACAGCGCCATCAAGGCCATCCTGCCCGCCTGGACCAAACTGCACCCCAACGTCACCATCAACCTGCAGGCCCAGCAGTTCGCCGACCACCACAACGCCATGACCACCGCCCTCGCCACCGGCCAGGGCCTCCCCGACGTCATGGCCATCGAGATCGGCTACGTCGGCAAGTTCGCCGAAGGTCAGGGCCTGGAGAACCTGAACAGCGCCCCCTACAGCGCCACGCAGTACAAGAAACTGTTCACGCCCTTCACCATCGCACAGGCCACCAGCGCCGACGGCCGCTACATCGCCATGCCCACCGACATCGGCCCCGGCACCTTCTTCTACCGCAAGGACGTCCTCGACAAGGCCGGCGTCAACCCCGTGAACATGCAGCGCAGCTGGGAGAGCTACATCGCCAGCGGCAAGACCATCAAGGCCAAGACCGGCGCGTACCTCGTGAACACCGCCGCCTCCGTGTACAACGTCGCCATCCGCACCAACCTCAAGACCGGCGAGGGCATCTACTTCGACAGCAAGAACAACCTGCTCGTCGGGCCCGACAACGCCCGCTTCGTGCGCGCCATGACCCTCGCCAAGCAGATCCGCGACGCCGGCCTGGACGCCAAGATCGGCGAGTGGAGCAACGAGTGGTACGACGCCTTCAAGAAGGGCACCGTCGCCACGCAGTTCAGCGGCGCGTGGCTGCAGGGCGCCCTGCAGAACTGGATGGCGCCCGACACCAAGGGTCTGTGGCGCGTGCAGAACCTCCCCGAACGCGGCTTCGCCTCGTGGGGCGGCAGCTTCTACGCCATTCCCAGCAAGGCCAAGAACAAGCAGTGGGCCTGGGAATTCATCAAGTTCATGACCCTGAACCAGGGCTCGCAGATCACCGCCTTCAAGGACAACGGCGCCTTCCCCGCCCTGATCGCCGCGCAGAAGGACAAGGCCTTCAGCGAACCCGTCGAGTTCCTCGGCGGCCAGAAAGCCCGCGTGCTGTGGCGTGACGCCGCCGCCAAGACCAAGCCGATCGACGTGAACAAGTACGACTCGATCGCCGACCAGATCCTCCAGACCGAGCTGACCAACGTGCTCGAACAGGGCAAGGACATCAAACAGGCGCTCGCCGACGCCCGCGCCCAGATCGCGCGCCGCGCCCGCTAAGACCCCACACCCGGGGGGACGCGCGCCGGCCACCGCCGGCCGGCGCGGCCCCCCGCACTCACGCAAGGACGTCCCGCATGTCACAGCGCACCGCTCCCCGCGCGAGCTGGAGTTACACCCGCTTCCAGCAACGCTTCGCGCCGTACCTGTTCGTCAGTCCCTTCTTCATCCTGTTCGCCGTGTTCGGCCTGTTCCCGCTGCTGTTCAGCCTGTTCCTGGCCTTCCACTTCTGGAGCCCGCTGGACGGCATGGGCAACTGGAAGTTCGTGGGCTTCGAGAACTTCGGCCTGGCCCTGGGGCCCACCGACATGTTCTGGAAAAGCCTGAAGAACACCCTGTGGATCGGGCTGCTGTCCGGCATCCCGCAGCACCTCGTGGCGCTGCCGCTGGCGTTCATCATCCACCACAGCCTGCGCCGCTTCCAGGGCACCCTGAGTACCGTCCTGTTCCTGCCGTACATCACGAACGCCGTGGCGATCGCCATCGTGTTCGCCACGCTGTACTCCGAACGGCTGGGCATCCTGAACTACCTGGGCGGCCTCGTGGGCCTGGACCCGGTCCGCTGGCTGGGCGACCCGAACATGGTGCCGTACTCGGTCGCGGCCGTCGTGTTCTGGCGGTACGTCGGGTGGAACACCGTGCTGTACCTCTCGGGCCTGCAGGCCATCAGCGAGGACGTGTACGAGGCCGCCACCGTGGACGGCGCGAACGGCTGGCAGAAATTCTGGTACATCACGCTGCCGCTGCTGCGGCCCATGATGTTCTACGCCTTCACCCTGACCATCGTCGGCAGCATGCAGCTGTTCGAGGAACCCTTCATGCTGCTCAACGACGGCGGCGGCAGCGGCGGCGCGGGCCTGACGAGCGCCATGCACATCTTCAACACCGCGTTCCGTGACCTAGACATGGGCTACGCCAGTGCCATGAGCTGGCTGCTGTTCCTGGCGATCTTCGCCATGAGCATGCTGAACAACTACCTGTTCTCCCGCGACGGAGGGAAGAAATGACCACCACCCCCGCGCAGCGCGCCGCGCCCGGCCCCCGGCCCCGCCGCGCCCGGCTGCCGTGGCAGCGCGTGCCCATCTGGGCGCTGATGCTCCTGGCGTGCTTCCTGTCGGTCGTGCCGTTCTACCTGATGTTCGTGTGGGCCTCGCACCCCAGCGCGGAGGTGTTCACCTTCCCGCCGCACCTGTGGTTCGGGGACGCGTTCATCAGCAACTGGCAGGGCCTGATGCAGGTCACCGACGGTCAGGCGCCGCGGCAGTTCTGGAACTCGCTGTACATCGCGCTGATCTCCACGCTGACCACGCTGTTCTTCTGCTCGCTGGCCGGGTACGCGTTCGCCATGTACGACTTCCGCGGCAAGGGCGCGCTGTTCGGGTTCATCCTGGGCACCATGCTCATCCCGCCGCTGGTGATGGACATTCCCAGCTTCCTGGTCATGAACAACTTCCTGGGCTGGGTCGGCGAGCCGCGCGCCCTGTGGGTGCCGGGCATGGCGAACGCCTTCGGGATCTTCCTGATGCGCCAGTACATCTCGTCGGCGCTGCCGCGCGAACTGATCGAGGCGGCCCGCATGGACGGCGCGACCGAGTTCGGCATCTACCGTCAGGTGGTCCTGCCGCTGATCCGCCCGATCCTGGCCACACTGGGCGTCGTGACCTTCGTGGGCGCGTGGAACAACTTCAAGGGCGCGCTGATCATGAAACTCAGCGAACCCGACACCATGACCCTGCCGCTGAGCCTGCGCCGACTGGGCGGCGGCGCCACGAACGTGAACGTCGACTGGGGCGCGATCATGATGCTGGTCGTGATCACGGTCATTCCGCTGCTGATCGTGTTCCTGCTCGCCAGCCGTCAGGTGATCAGCGGCCTGACCAGCGGCGCCGTCAAGGACTGAAGCCGTGCGCCGCGCCCTGCACTCCCTGACCCTGGCCGCCGTCCTGACGGGCGCGCTGGCCGGTGCGGGGCAGGCCGTGACCGTCACGCCCGGCGCGGGCGAGTCCCGCCCCCTGGATGCACCGCTGCTGGGTGGGCCGGGCTTCAACCTGGGCAACTGGATGCCGGTCGTGGAGGCGCTGCCCGAACTGCGCGCCCTGCGCCCCGCGCTGCTGCGCTGGCCCGGCGGGAATATCGGCGACGAGAACGACCTGACCCGCGCCGCGCTGCAGACCCTGAAGACCAACTGGACGCTGCTGGGCCAGCCCGACCTGATCGTGCAGACCCGCGTGTTCACGCGCGGCGGCCTGGGTCGCGCCGCGCCGGAGGACGCCGCGCAGGCCGTGCGGGACGCCCGCGAGCTGGGCCTGCACGTGGCGTACTGGGAGATCGGGAACGAACCCGACCTGTACGCCACGAACCGCAGCGACCCCAGCTGGACGCCCGCGCGGTACTGCGCGACCGTGCGGGCGCAGCGCGCCGCGATCCTCGCGGTGGACCCGCAGGCGCGCGTCGCCGGGCCCGCCACCAGCAACCCCGGCGCGTTCCTGGACGAGGTGCTGCGCGAATGCGCCGACGCCTTCGATCTGGTCACGTACCACCTGTACCCCACCGACGGCGGCGCGACCGACGAAGCCGCGCTGGCGAGCATCGAACGCGTGACGGGCAGCGTGGCGCACCTGCGCGAGCTGTGGGCCGACCCGCAGCGCAACCCGACCGCGCAGGGCCGCGAGCTGAAGCTGGCCGTGACCGAGTTCGCGCTGTCCTGGCGCACCGACCGCGCCCGGCACCTCAGCGACGCGCTGGGCGGCCTGTGGGCGACCGAGGCCACGCTGCGCTTCCTGGAGGCCGGGGTCCGCCCCGCGTACTTCGCGCTGATGGGCGTCGGGAACCACGGGCTGCTGGACGACGCGGCCTTCCCGCGCTTCGGGTACGGCGCGCTGCGCGAGGCGGCGAACCTGCGCGGGCAGAGCTTCCCCGTGACCGGCGACGACCCGCGCGTGTGGCTGCACGCCGCCACCGACGGCGACCGCCTGACCCTGCTGGCCCTGAACACCAGCGCCGCGACCCTGCCGCTGACCCCGCAGCTGGACGGCTGGCGCGTCATCGGCGCGAAGACCGTCACGCCCGCCGGGGTGGACGCGGACCGCTTCCCCACCGCGCTGAACATCACCGGGCCGATGAAGCTGCCGCCCCAGAGCGTCACGCGCGTCGTGTTCCAACGCGCGCCCTGACCCGCCCCCCCTCTCCCCTCCCCCACTGGAGTTCTGCCATGACCAACCGCATTCCTGATCCTGCCCGTTTCCCCGCCCGCTTCGTCTGGGGTGTCGCCACGAGTTCCTACCAGATCGAGGGCGCGCCCCGCGAGGACGGCAAGGGCCCCAGCATCTGGGACACCTTCTGCCGCACGCCCGGCAAGGTCCGCGGCGGGGACACCGGCGACGTCGCCTGCGACCACTACCACCGCCTGGACAGCGACCTGGACATGATCCGTGACCTGGGCGTGAACGCGTACCGATTCAGCATCTCCTGGCCGCGCATCCTGCCGACCGGGCGCGGCGCGGTGAACCAGGCGGGCCTGGACTTCTACCAGCGCCTCGTGGACGGGCTGCTCACGCGCGGCATCACGCCGTGGGCGACGCTGTACCACTGGGACCTGCCGCAGACCCTGGAGGACGAGGGCGGCTGGACGGTGCGCGGCACCGCCGAGGCCTTCGGGACGTACTCGGCGGTCGTCGCGGCGGCGCTCGGGGACCGCGTGAAACACTTCATCACGCTGAACGAGCCGTGGTGCTCGGCTTACCTGGGCTACGGGATCGGCATTCACGCGCCGGGCCGTCACGACCTGCGGGCCAGTTTCGCCGCCACGCACCACCTGCTCGTCGGGCACGGGCGGGCCATGCAGGCCATCCGGGGTCAGGCGCCGGGCGCGCAGGCGGGCATCACGCTGAACCTCCACCACACGTACCCCGCGACGGACACGCCCGAGGACCGCGCCGCCGCGTACCGCATGGACGGCTTCCAGAACCGCTGGTACCTGGACCCGGTGTACGGGCGCGGCTACCCGCAGGACATGGTCGAGCTGCTGGGCGACCTGAGCCCGCAGGCGCAGGGCCTCGTGCTGCCCGGCGACACGGAACTGATGGGGCAGCCCACCGACTTCCTGGGCGTGAACATGTACTCGCGCGCGGTGGGGCAGGACGCGCCCGGCGAGGGCTTCCTGCACGCCCGGCAGATCCGTCCCGAGGGCAGCGCGTACACCGGCTTCGACTGGGAGGTCGCGCCGGACAGCCTGACCGACCTGCTCGTGCGCCTGCAGGAGGACTACGCGCCGGACGCGATCTACATCACCGAAAACGGCAGCACCTACCCGGACGTCGCGGACGAGGACGGGAACGTGAACGACCTGGAACGCACCCAGTACCTCACCGAGCACCTCGCGGCGACGCAGGAGGCCCTGGCACGCGGCGCGAAGGTCGCCGGGTACTTCGCGTGGTCGCTGATGGACAACTTCGAGTGGGCCGAAGGGTACGACAAGCGCTTCGGGATCGTGCACGTGAACTTCGACACGCAGGTCCGCACGCCGAAACTGTCGGGGCGCACGTACCGGGACTTCCTGGCGCGCGCGGGGCAGGCGGTCGGCGCGTGACGGACACCCTCGCGGCGGCCCAGTCCAGCACGGGAAGCGCCCCGGCGCCCGCCACGGTGTCTGCCACGGTGACGGTCACGAACCCGGTCCTGCCGGGCTTCCACCCGGACCCCAGCCTCCTGCGGGTCGGGGAGGACTACTACCTGGCGACGAGCACCTTCCAGTGGTACCCGGGCGTGGCGATCTACCACTCGCGGGATCTGGTGCACTGGCGGCTGGCGGCGCGGCCCCTGGAGCGCCTGTCGCAGCTGGATATGCGCGGGAACGCCGATTCGGGCGGTATCTGGGCGCCGTGCCTGAGTCACGACGGGGCGCAGTTCCACCTGATCTACACGGACGTGAAGAGCTGGGGCATCAACGAGCCGTTCAAGGACAGCCACAACTACCTGGTCACGGCGCCCGACATCGAGGGGCCCTGGAGTGAGCCGGTGTACCTGAACTCCAGCGGGTTCGACCCCAGCCTCTTCCATGACCTGCCCCAGCACGGTGGGGACGGGCGCAAGTGGCTGCTGAACATGCTGTGGGACCACCGCGCAGGCCGCAACCCGTTCGCGGGGATCGTGGCGCAGGAGTACAGCCCGGCCGAGGGGCGACTGGTGGGGCCGCGCACGACCATCTTCACCGGAACGGACCTGAAGGTCACGGAAGGCCCGCACATCTACAGGAAGGACGGCTGGTACTACCTGCTGACCGCCGAGGGCGGCACCAGCTGGGAGCACGCCGTCACGCTGGCCCGCTCCCGCGAGTTGCTCGGGCCGTACGAGGTGCACCCGCACAACCCGCTGATCACGGCGGTGGACGACCCGAGCCTGCCCATCCAGAAGTCCGGGCACGCCAGCCTGACCGACACCCCGGACGGGAGGTGGGTGATGGTGCACCTGTGCGGCCGACCCCTGACCCCGCGCGGCGAGTGCCCGCTGGGCCGCGAGACGGCGCTGCAGGGCCTGGACTGGCCCCAGGGCGAGTGGCCGCGCCTGACGGGGGGCGGGCACCACCCGGCGCTGCGCGCGACGCTGCCCGCGCTGCCGCCGCACCCCTGGCCGGAGGTGCCCGCCCGCGACGACTTCCGGGACGAGGCGCTGCGGCCCGAGTGGCTGACGCTGCGCGCCCCCGCCGCCGAGCTGGGCGTGCGCCTGGAGGACGGCGGGCTGGTCCTGCCGGGCCGCGAGGCGCTGATGAGCCGTCATCACGTGGCGCTGGTGGGCCGCCGCCTCCAGAGCCTGCACGGGCGGCTGCGGACCGAGCTGAGTTTCGACCCGCGTGACTTCCAGCAGATGGCGGGCGTGTGCGCGTACTACGACAGCCGCAACTGGGTGTACGCGCGCGTCAGCCGGGACGAGGCGGCGGGCCGCGCGCTGAACGTCACGAGCTGCGAGAACGGCGCGTACCGCGAGCACCTGCTGGCCGACGTGCCGCTGGGCGACGTTGGCCGCGTGGGGCTGGAGGTCCGCTACAGCGGCGACACCTTCGGCTTCGCGTATCAGGTGGCGGGCGGCGGGTGGACGCCGGTCGGGCCGGACTTCCGCGCGGGCCTGCTGAGCGACGAGCACTGCGGCGGCCTGAGTTTCACCGGGACGTTCCTGGCCCTGACCTGCCAGGACCTCAGCGGCGAGCGCCGCGAGGCGACCTTCCACTGGGCCGAGTCCACCGAGGGGGAACAAGAATGAACAGACCCGTCCTGACCCTGCTGACGGCTGCGCTGGCCGCGCACGCGGGCGCCCTGACCAGTCAGGCGGCGGCCGAGGCGCAGGCCCGCACGATCCTGCCCCGCCTGACCCTGGACGACAAGATCGGGCAGCTCAGCATGGCGCACGTGTTCCGCTTCACGGAGGGAGGCCGCAGCGCGCCCATCCGCGCGGACGCGGACGCCACCTTCCGCACCCTGCGGCCCGGCACGCTCCTGAACGGCGGCGGGGACGCGCCGCAACCGAACACGCCGCGCGGCTGGGCGGACTTCCTGGCCCGCCTGGACACGCTGGGCCGCGCGAATAACCCCCAGGGCCTCCCGGCGGTGTTCGGCACGGACGCGGTGCACGGCGTGAACAACGTCCCCGCCGCGACTCTCTACCCGCACAACCTGGGCCTGGGCGCGGCGTTCGACCCGGCCCTGACGCGCGAGGTGGCCCTCGCGACCGCCCAGGACCTGCGCGCCCTGAACATGGGCTGGACGTTCGCACCCGTCGCGGACGTGGGCCGTGACCCCCGCTGGGGCCGCTACTACGAGACGTTCGGGGAGTCCCCGTGGCTGGTCGCGGATCAGGTGGAGGCCAGCGTGGACGGCCTGCAGTCCGGTGGCGTGGCCGCCACCCTGAAGCACTTCGCGGGGTACGGGCTGCCCAGCCTGGGCATGGACCGCGCGAACGCCGAGATCAGCGCCCGCGCGATGCATGAGGTGTTCCTGCCGCCCTTCCGCGCGGGTATCCGCGCCGGGGCGCTGAGCGTCATGGCGAACAGTGGGAGCGTGAACGGCGTGCCCGTGCACGCCTCGCGCACGCTGCTGACGGACCTGCTGCGCAGCGAACTGGGCTTCCAGGGCCTGCTCGTCAGCGACTGGAACGACATCGAACGGCTGATCACGACCTACCGCACCCACACCGATCTGGTGCGGGCGGCGGCGGCCAGCGTGAACGCGGGCATCGACGTGTACATGGTGCCGAACAGCGTCGAGGCGTACCAGGGTGCCCTGAAGGAGGCCGTGCAGAGCGGACTGGTCAGCGAGGCCCGCCTGGACGAGGCGACCCTGCGCGTCCTGACCTTCAAGGCCCGCCTGGGCCTGCTGGACGCCCCACTGACCGGCAGTGGCGTGCTGAACGATCACCGCGACCTCGCCCGGCGCGCGGCGGCGGCGACGCTGACGCTGCTGGAGAACCCGGCGGACACCCTCCCGATCCGCAGGGGGCGCGTGCTCGTCACCGGCCCCGCGATGGACAGCGCCGCCATTCAGCTGGGCGGCTGGAGCGTGAACTGGCAGGGCGTCGGGAAGGGCAACGTGCCGGACGTGCCGAAGGTCGCCACGCTGGCCCCCGCGCTGAAGGCGGCGGCCCCGGCGGGCGTGACCGTCAGCGCCCTGCCCGAGACCAAGCGCCCGCAACTCCTGACCGCCGCAAAGGGCGCGGACGTGATCGTCGTCGCGGTCGGCGAGGCGCCCGGCGCGGAATCCCAGGCGAACAACCCCCACCTGAGCCTGCCGGACGGGCAGATCACGCTGCTGCGCGACCTGCTCGCCACCGGGAAACCCGTCGTGGCGGTCCTGATGGCCGGGCGGCCTCTGATCCTCCCCAGTGACGTGCAGTCGCGCCTGTCGGGACTGGTCATGGCGTACCTGCCGGGCACACAGGGCGGCGCGGCCCTGGCCGACGCGCTGTACGGCCGCGCGGGCTTCCCGGGCCGCCTGCCGTTCACGTGGCCGGACAGCCTGACGCAGGTGGGCCTCTGGAGCGACCGCCCCGCCGAGGGCGCCGGCGAGACGCCGCTGCCGCTGTACCCGCTCGGGTACGGGCTGGACTACACGACCAGCGTCGCCCGCGACCTGACCGTCACGCCCGGCCCGGACGGCGTGACCGCGCAGGCCACCCTGACGAACACCGGCGAGCGGGCAGGCACCGTGACGGTCCTGCTGCGCGCCAGCCTGCCCGCCAGCGGCGCCCTTCAGGCCACCTCGCGCCCGGTCGGGGTGCTGCGCGCGGTGCTCAAGCCCGGCGAGAGTCGCGCCGTGCAGGTCACCGTGCCCCACGAACGCCTGAGCAGCTGGGTCGGGGACGCCTACGGCCCCGGCGCGTGGCAGCTCCTGCCCGGGCAGTACACCCTGAACGCCGGGGACGGGAAGGCCACCCTCAGCCTGCCGTGAACGCGCACGGGAATCACACCAGAGTTCATCTCGCTTGTCCTGCTCAGAAATGTTGATCAGCTCGTTACGCAGTATGGGTTCCATGGCCGCGAGAAACCATCTTCGTAACTATCCTGTACAGAAGATGGAAATACGCGATACGAGCTACACGATGACGTCCTCTGCCCATTACCGGGTGGTGGCTGACTTTGAAACGGTCGACGTCCATCGGGGTGATCAAAGCTGGACGGTAGGCCGGTTCTACGGCTCTCCAGAGGCTGCCCTCATCACCTGGGATGAGGAATGGGCCGTCATCGTTGGCGACGGCGTCTTGCTCGTCCATCTACCCTCACTTCCAGATCTCCCACAAGATGAAATTCGCTTGGACACCGCACATTCCCTCGCAGGGAAACTCGCGTCGACGATGGCACAGCAGCCACGCCCCTGCCTTACGCGTGTATTGACTGGCGGCCCGGGGTTCCTCCGTTGGGAGGAAACAGCGTTCGAGATGGTGTACAGGGTGGATACCCATATCATTCGCTTGATTGCCGATCCATGGAGTAGGGACGGCGGAATCTACCAGATTGATCTGACGACATTCGACATCGTACGACTGCTTCCACATGACTCGTCAGAAGAAGATGACTGAATCGGACACTGGTCTCTCTGTCCAGTTGAAATACGTTTCGACTTAAGGGCGGGTCTAACCTGGGACCTGACGAAGACGACACCCAGGCGATCCGGGGGCCGCCTCCGTTTACCGGTTCAGGAGCGCGGCGCGTACCTGCGGCCATTCGGGGGCGATGATCGAGTACATGACGGTGTCGCGCTGGGTGCCGTCCGGGCGGGGCATGTGCTGGCGCAGGACGCCCTCGCGGGTCGCGCCGAGGCCCTCGATGGCGCGCTGGCTGCGGGTGTTCAGGATGTCGGTCTTGATCTCCACGCGCAGGATGCCCATCTCGCCGAAGGCGTGGTCGAGGAGCAGGCGTTTGAAGGTGCGGTTCGCGGGCGTGCGCATGAACGCCGGGGCCAGCCAGGTGCTGCCGATCTCCAGGCGGCGCTGCTTCGGGCGCATCTCCATGAAGCGCGTCGCTCCGGCCAGTTCACCGTTCACGAGGTTCACGAAGGGCATCTGGTCGTCCGCGTCCAGCGCGCCAGTGTAGTAGCGCTCATGGGTGGGAAACGTGCCCATCCGCGCGTACTCGGCCCCGTGCGCGGCGGCCAGCGCCAGCAGCGGCGCGGTGTCCGCGTCGGTCAGGGGGCGCAGCGTGTACGGGCCGTCTGCCAGGGTGAGGTCGTGGCGCATGGCGTCACTGTACGGGGTGGATGGTGAGTCGGGTTGCCTTTGTCCATCTACTCTGTTATGCTATTTACGTAAGAAGGTCGTTCTTTTTCAGGAGGGAATCATGCTGTACCGCCACGGAGACGTTCTCGTTCAGCGCGTCGAGACGCTGCCCCCCGCCCACCCCCGCCCCGGTGCCGTGCTCGCCCGCGGCGAGGTCACCGGCCACAGCCACCGCTTCCGCGACCCGGCCCAGGTGCAGCTGTACACCGCCGGACCCGACACCTTCGTGCAGGTGCTGGCCGACGCGGCCGACCTGATCCACGAGGAACACGCCACCATTCCACTGCCGCGCGGCACCTACCGCGTGTGGATGCAGCGTGAATACAGCCCCGAAGCGATTCGCCGGGTCACCGACTGATGCGGACCGAACGGTGCTCGCAGCCCCTTCACTCGGGGTCGACGGACATGCTGATCCGTACCAGCCTCAGCGGCCCTGGCCACCCCCTCGCCCCTGCCTCCACGCGCAGGGTCCCCGCCCACGAAGCCCGCGCCCTGATCCTGCGCGGCGACGTGCGCGGCCCGCTGCACTTCAGGGGCACGCTCGACCTGAGCGGCGTGCCCCTGACCCGGCTGCCGGACGACCTCAGCGGCGACACCCTGAACGTCAGCGGCACCGGCCTGACCGACCTGCCCGAACGGCTGGCCGTGGGTGAACTGATCGCCAGCGGCCTCCCGCTCACCCGCGTGCCCGCCAGCCTGCGCGTGCGGTTCCGCCTGACCCTGGACGACTGCGCCCGCCTGACCGAGCTGCCCCGGAACCTCAGCGTCGGGTCGCTCAGCGTGCAGGGCGGCCTGTCGCTGGAGTCACTGCCCGAGGGGCTGGACGTGTGCTTCCTGAACCTCAGCCGCTGCGACGCCCTGAGCCGCTGGCCCCGCCAGGCGAGCGTGCGGTTCGGGCACCTGACCCTGCAGGGCTGCCTGAGCCTGCGCGACCTGCCCGGCTGGCTCACGCAGATCGCGCAGCTGGACCTGAGCGGCTGCCGGGGCGTGACCACCCTGCCGGCGGGCCTGCGGATCAGCGGCTGGCTGGACGTGGCGGGCAGCGGCCTGAGCGGCGCCCCGGCGGGCACACCGCTGCGCTGGCGCGGCGTACAGGTCGACGAGCGCATCGCCTTCGACCCGGGCAGCCTGACCGGCGCCGACGTGCTGGCCGAGCCCAACACCGAGGTGCGGCGAGTGATGATGGAACGCGTCGGGTACGAGCGCTTCCTGGCGGAGGTCGGCGCGCAGGAACTCGACCGTGACCGGGATGCGGGCGGGGAGCGCCGCCTGCTGCGTATCGACCTGCCGGGCGACGAGCCGTTCGTGGCCCTGAGCGTCCGGTGCCCCTCGACAGGCCGCGCGTACGTGCTGCGCGTGCCGCCCACGATCCGCACAGCGCACGCGGGCAGCGCGTGGCTGGCCGGTTTCGACGATCCGGCCGCCTACGCCCCGGTTACCGAGGCGTAGCGCCCGCACGCCACAGCTGCCGCGCGCGGTCCAGGTACGCGCCGGGATCGGCCCAGTCCGGCCCTTCCGGGATGCGCGCCAGCAGGCCCGCGCCGTACACGTCCTGGGCGCCCAGTGCGGGCAGCTGCACGTACCCGATGTGGCAGTGGCAGGTGGGGCGCGCGCAGGGGCGCGGAGCAAGCAGGTCGCGCACGTCCTGCTCGTAGATGTTGCCCAGCGGCACCGGAATGAAATGGCAGCGGCGGACCGTGCCGTGCCCGTCCACGCTGATGGCCGTGTCGCCCGCCGCGCAGGGCTGGCCGCGGGTGCGGTAGCGGCGGATGTTCACCTCGAACAGCGGGTCAATGCGGGTCAGGGCTTCGCGTTCGGCACGGGTGTAGGGGCGGCCATCATGGAAGGCGTTCACCCACAGGTACGTGGCGGGGTTCAGCGCGTCCCGCAGCGCCTGGATATCCGGCAGGTGCGCGGGCACGCCCACCACGCCGACGCTGTAGCGCGCGCCCAGGGCGTCCAGTTCGCGGGTGCGGGTCAGGAAGCGCTCCAGGCTCACCTCGCCCGGGTGGTAGGTGGCCCACAGGCCCACGCGCGTCCGCCCGGCGTCCGCGAGCCACCCGAGCGGGCCGCTGAGGTTCGTCTGGATCGCCACCTGCCGCACGTGGGGCAGGCGGCTCAGGTGCGTGACGGCCTGCTGGTAGCGCGGCCAGATCAGCGCCTCACCCCACGGCGTGAACAGCACTGAGACCTCGAAGGGCTGCGCCTCCACCCACGCCACGAAACGGGCCAGCGCGGCGCGGTCGGCCTCCTGCTCCTCGGGGGACTCGCGGCGCTTGGCGAACGGACAGTACGGACAGCCGTAGTTGCAGCTCGACAGCGGGCCCCGGTACAGCACGGTCAGGTGCTCCAGCGCGGCGTGAGGGGCGGGCCGGGCTACCGCCACTCGAACGCCTCGCTCAGGCCCCTCACGGCGTCCGAGTACAGCCACGGGCCGATCGCGTCGGACTGTTCCAGCCCGCCGGGCGTGAGGGTCAGGGTGTCGCCGCTCAGGGTGGCCAGCCCGGCCTCCTGCAGGGCGCGCAGCTGCGGCCAGTCCTCCCGCGCGTCCGTGCCGAACACCGCCCGGTACGCGGCGAGGTTCAGGCCCGAGGCGTGCAGCAGGGACTGCAGCAGGTAGCGCCGCCGTCGCTCGTCGCCGCCCAGCCGGAAGCCGTGCGTGGCGTGCGCGAACGCCTCGTCGGGGCGGGCCACGAAGTCGGTGATGATGTCGCGCACGCCCACCCGGCCCACCGCGTACTCGCTGCTGTAGTGCAGCTCCCCGGCGTACGAGCGCGCGCCGCAGCCCAGGCCGACCATGCCGTCGAGCTGACAGGTGTACTCGGGTTCGCCCGGCAGCGTCAGGCCGGCTCGCTGGAAGCGCCGCATGGACGTCTGCACGTAGCCGCGCGCCAGCAGAAAGTCGCGGCCCAGGCGGTACAGGTCCAGCCGCTCGTCGTCCCAGGAGCGGCCCAGCCGCCCGATGCCGGTCAGGGGCCGCACGTACAGCGGGTACAGGAACAGTTCCTCCGGCTGCCAGGTCAGCGCCGTCTCCAGGGACTGCCGCCAGGTGTCCGGCGTCTGGTGCGCCAGGCCGTAGATCAGGTCGATGTTCAGCGTCCGCACGCCCGAGGCGCGGATGGCGTCCAGCGCCCGGCTCACCTGCGCGCCGTCCTGCGCGCGGCCCACCGAATGCACCTCGCTGCCCACGAAGCTCTGCACGCCGATACTGACGCGATCCACCCCGCGAGACGCCAGCACCGCCAGCCGATCCGGCGTGGCGGTCGCCGGGGAGGTCTCCACCGACGTGGGCACCGCGTGAGGATCGACCCCGAAGGTCGTCCCGAACAGATCGAACACACGCTCCAGGTCAGCGGGACGCAGGAACGTGGGCGTGCCGCCGCCCAGCGCCGCGCGGGAGAAGCGGGCCCCCTCGCCCAGGGCGCCCCGGATCACGCGGGCCTGCCGCACGACGGCGTCCAGGTACGCCTCCTCCAGGGTGCGGGGGGCGTTCACGGTCGTGAACAGGTTGCAGAAGCCGCAGCGCATCTCGCAGAACGGCACGTGCAGGTACAGGAACAGGTTGTCCTGCCGCTCGCGCGCCCAGGCGCCCCTCAGCGGGACAGGCGGGTCGAGGGGCCGGTAGGCGGTCTTGTGCGGGTAGGCGTAGGTGTACGCCTGGTACGGCCCGCGGGCCAGGGCGTCCGCGAGCGTCAGGGGGGCAGAGGGAGGAGAGGTCAGGGTCATGGGGCGTCCAGCAGGCACTCAGCGTCCAGCAGGCATTCAGTGTACGGAACCGTCCACACCGCCGGGTGCGCGAGGCGGTGCCCCCAGTAGCCGTCGTCGCCGAAACAGGTGCCGTGATCGGCGCACACGATCAGCAGCGTGCGGCCCCGGGCGCGCAGGGCGCTCAGCAGCGTGGGCAGGGCCGCGTCCACGGCGCGCAGCGCGGCCCGCTGGGAGTCCAGCGAGTCCCGCCGCGCGCCCGGCAGGTAAAAGTGCGTGGGCGTGTGGGTGGCCGCCACGTTCAGCAGCAGGAACACCCGCCCCGGCGCGCGCGTCACGGCGTCCGCCGCGACCCCCATCTGCACGCGCGCCGAGTCCGGGTTCTTCACGCCCTGCGCGGGCGACCAGTGCGCCTCGGCGAACAGATCCGGCAGCGCGGAGCCCAGCGCGGTGCGCCCGTTGAAGAACCCCACGCCGCCCACGCAGACCGTGTGGTAGCCCAGGGCCTCCAGGGCGGCGGGCAGCGTGGCCTGCGGGAACACGAAGGTGCCGCTCCCGGTGCTCCGGCTGCCCTCGAAGGCCGCCGCGAACAGCCGGGCGTGAGGGCCCGGGCGAGCGGGCGTGGGCAGGAACCCCGACAGGAAGGCCTGATGCGCGGCGTACGTGAAGCTGCCAGGCGTGTGCCGCGCCTCCCACCCGCCGGGTGGCAGCAGGGCCGAGAGGTGCGGCGTCTCGCCCAGTTCGTGCGCCCGGGCCGCCACGTCGAGGCGCAGGCTGTCGAGCGTGACGAGCGCCACGTCCACGTGGGGGATCAGGTCACGCGGGCGCAGCATGGGAGGCCTCCACGAGCAGGGCGCGCAGCTCGGCGGCGTACGTGTCCAGCCCGCGCGCGAGAACGCCCCGGTGATAATCCCCGAAGGCGTTGACCTCCAGTACTGCCGCGCGCCGCCAGCCGGGCGTGAGCAGCACGTCCACCCCGCCGTACAGCGCGCCCGGGAACGCCGCGAGGGCCGACTGCGCCGCGCCGGTCACGGCCTCCCAGCGCCCACCCAGTTCGGCCTTCAGGGCGCTCAGGTCGCCGCGCTCGTTGCCCAGGTGCAGGTTCGTGATCGGGCCGCGCCCCAGGCGCACCAGCGCGTGCTCCGCGCGGCCCCCGATCACGACCACGCGCAGATCCATCGGCCCGCCCTGCCAGGAGGCCTTGGGCAGCCAGCGTTCCACGTGCAGGCCGTGCGGGGCCAGGCCGTCCACGACCGCGCGCACCTCCGGCCAGCTGCGGTAGGTGATCAGGCGGCGCGAATTGAACAGCCGCCTCCCCTCCAGGCGCCCCTCAGTCAGGCGCACGGTGCTGACGGCCACGACCCGCTCGCCCGCCCAGCGCAGCGCGACCGCGCCGGACGCGCTCGACCCGTACCTCAGTTTCACGAACACCTGCGACCACCCGCGCGCGCGAGCGCCGGCCAGCAGGTCGTCCAGTCCCTGCACGGGCGGCAGGGCCTCCGGCACCGGCACGCCCGCCGCGTGCAGGCGGGCGTGCGTGGCGGCCTTGTCGAACATCGTCAGCACGTGCTCACGGCGCTGCATGCGCCGGTGCGTCGGGGCCAGCGCCAGCCCGGCGTCCACGTCGGCCAGCAGGGCACTGAACCCCGCGTACCACGCGCGCACCGGGGCGAGTTCTCCGCCCGCCAGGTCGCCCGGCAGCCCGCCGCCCCGCTCGATCAGGGCCCGCTCGGTGGGCAGATCCTCGCCGGGGGATTCCAGGCGCACGACCGTGCCGGGCCGTACCAGTTCGGGCAGCCGCGCGCGCCCCGCCAGGAGATCCAGGTAGGACACCGTGCGCGCCGGCGGCCAGCCCAGGCCCGCCAGGGTCGCCTGGAAGGCCCGCGCGCGCCGCCCGTCCGGTGGGCCGATCAGCAGGATGTCCGGCGCCGGGACGCCCGCCGGGAAGGGGGCGGGGTCACTCACCCAGCGCCACGAACCGCCAGTCGTCCTCCTCGTCCTGGCGGTCGCTGACGTCCACCTGGGTGGGTAGGGCGGCCAGGCGCGCGGTCATCTCTTCGCTCATGAAATGGTGCGCGGCGTGCAGTTTCTTCAGGTGGGGCACGTGCGGACTGCTCAGCAGCGCCTGCCCGCCCTCGTCGGTCAGGACACCCATCGACACGTCCAGTTCCTCCAGCTGCGCCGTGACGGGCGCGCCCGCCAGCACCTGCGCGATCTGATCCTGGTAGTCGCTGTTCTTCAGGCCCAGGAACCGCAGGTTCGGGAACAGCGTGCCGCCCAGCAGGGGCGTCAGGTCGTCCACGCTGCTCGTCGCGCCGTAGTTGTCGGTGCCCAGGTACAGTTCCAGGTGCTCCAGCGCGGGCAGCTCGGCCGTCATGACCTGCCGCACCACGTCCGCACTCAGGCCGCCCGCCTGGATCACCAGTTCCCGCAGCTGCCCCAGGCGCACCTGGCCGAGGCTCAGCTCGTTGCCGCCGCGCACGCCCAGGTGCGTCAGGTGCGGGTAGGCGCTCAGCACCGGGGAGAGGTCGGACTGCGTGAGCCACGAGATCTCGGATTCCTCGTACGTGACGTCCCCGATGAACAGCACCCGCAGGTTGGGCAGCTGCGCGTGCGCCGCGGCGAGCGCCTCGATGACCTCGGCATTGCTTTCCATGCTGTCGTCGGTGCTCCACCAGCCCACCACGAATCCCGGCGTGGTCTCCACGCCCGGCAGGCTCAGGAACGCGCGGAAGCGCTCCACCCACGACTGCTCGTCCTCCCATTCCACCCCGATCCGGTGAATGGTGGTGGCCGGGTCGCCCAGCGGGTCGCCGGGATTCCACTGCCGAACCTGAAAGCCGCCGAACTCCGTGAGGTGCGCTCCGATGGTCATGCGGTCAGTGTACCCAGCGGCCCGGCCGCCCGGCGGCGGACCTGCTTCCAGCAGCGCAGGGGGCCACCGGGCAGGCTGACCCGGTGGCCCCCCCTGCCGGTGTCCGTTACCCGCCGACGTGCACCTGGGGGCGGCGCGTGACGTCGCGTTCGGCGACGCGCAGCACCTCGCGGGTCAGGGGTGGAATGTCACCCTCACCTGCCAGGACGAAGCGCAGGGCGTTCTCGGCGGGTCCTTTCTCGCTCCATTCGAAGTACACGTGGGGTGGGGTGCCGGTCAGGTCACGGACGTGCAGCAGCACGGCGGCCAGCGTGTTCGGCACCGAGCTACCGCGGGCGCGCAGGATGCCGTGCGCGCCGACCTGCACGCCGGTCACGTCCACCTGGGGGCGGAATTCGCTGGCGTCGGTGATCTCGACTTCCAGGAACAGTGCGGCCTCGTTCGGGCGCAGGTGGTTGTCCAGGCGGACCTCCAGCGCCTTTTCCTGGTATTCGGTGGTGTCCCCGGCGTTTAGGCGGTTGGCGATGAAGCGCACCGGGAGGCCGCGCGCGGCGGTGTCCTGGATGAGCTGCGCGGCGCGTTCGTCGAGCACCACGCGCGACACGCGCAGTTCGGTGCTGCGCCCGATGCGGGACCAGACGCTGACGGCCAGGATGCCCGCGATGAACGCCAGCGCGATCCACAGGCCCTCGGGGCGCTCGCGGACGGTGACGGCGCTGGTGTACACGAAGATCAGGCTGACCAGCGCGAACATGACGGCCGCGCCCCGGTGCCCGCGCCTCAGTTCGGTCAGGAACACCGCGATGGCCGCGGAGGTCATCAGGGCCAGCACCCCGGTCGCGTACGCGCCGGCCTGGGCGTCCACGTCCGCGCGGAACGCCACGGTGACGCCCGCGGCGATCAGCGTGAAGATCAGCACGAGGGGGCGGGTGGCGCGCGCCCAGTCGGGGGCCATGCCGTAGCGGGGCAGGTAGCGCGGCACGATGTTCAGCAGGCCCGCCATCGCGGAGGCGCCTGCGAACCACAGGATCAGGATGGTGCTGATGTCGTACGCGGTGCCGAAGCCCTCGCCGAGCCGTTCGTGCGCGAGGAACGCCAGCGCGCGCCCGTTCGCCTCGCCTGCCGGGGTGACGGCGGTGACGGTGGCGGTGCTGCCGGCGGGGCGGACGGTCACGGTGATCGGCACGCGCCCGCCCACTGTGTCGGCCTGCACCGTGAACGTGCCGCTGCGTCCGGCGGGGAGGGTCAGGGCGTACAGGTCGCGCGGGCGGGTCTGGCTGTCCAGCGGGACGTTCACGACCGCGCGGCCCGCCGCCAGGTCGGCGCTGCTGACCTCGCGGGTGACGGTCGTTTCCGCCCAGAACTCATGCCGGGGAATCAGGAGGGTGGTGATCAGGGACGAGCCGATCAGCAGGACGCTCATGATCAGCGCGGCGGTCGTGAGCAGTTTCTTCGCGTTGCGGATGCGCCCGGCGGGCTTCTGCGGCGTGTCCGTGGGGTCGCCCTTCACGAGCGGCATGACGACCACGCCCGTCTCGAAGCCCGACAGGCCCAGCGCCAGCGCGGGGAACACCAGCAGCGCCGCGCCGATCAGCGCCAGCGGACTGACGTAACTGCCGAGCAATGCCTGCCACCAGCCGTTCAGGAGGGTGGGGTGCGTGATCACCTCGGCCGCGCCGTGCCCGACGACGATCAGGCTGAGGGTCAGGTACACGGCCACGATGCCCACCGCGATCCCGATGGCCTCCTTGAAGCCCTTGAGGAACACGGCGGCCAGCAGCGCGATGAGGCCCAGCGTGAGGGGCACCTCCAGGCCCTCCAGCGTGGATTTCAGGAAGGGGTTCTCGATCAGGTGCGCGGTGGCGTCCGCGGCGGACAGCGTCATGGTGATGACGAAGCCCGTGGCGACGAAGCCCAGCAGGGCCAGCACGAGCAGTTTGCTGGGCCAGTAGTTCAGCAGCTTTTCCAGCATGCTCAGGCTGCCGTCCCCGTGCGGGCTTTCCTGCGCCACGCGGCGGTACATGGGCAGCGCGCCCAGCAGCGTGACCAGCACGAGCACCAGCGTCGCCACGGGGGACAGCGCCCCGGCGGCCAGTGCCGCGATGCCCGGCTGGTACCCCAGCGTGCTGAAGTAGTCCACGCCGGTCAGGCACATGACCTTCCACCAGGGCTGCGTGTGGTGCTGGGCCTGCACCTCCTGTTCCTGTTCGTAGAAGCCTTCCGGTTCGGGCTGGCCGGTCTCGAGGAACCAGCGCATGAACGGCGATTGATCCGGGGATGGGGTCACAAGGTGGAGTGTACGCGCCGCCCCCACCACCGGTTCCAGGCCCCGTGATCCGGGTGTTCCTTCACGTCAGGTGCGGGGTCAGATTCACGCCGGTCAGCACCGCCGTGTGGCTGCCCCGGTCCAGGCGCACGGTGGCGAAGGCGGTGTCGCCGAACTCGAACCACCCGCGCGAGGCGCCGAGCAGTTCCCGAAGCAGGCTGTTCCCGAAGCCCCCGTGCGTGACGAGCAGTGCGCGCTGCCCTCCCCCGTTCCATACGAGTTCCAGCGCGTGCAGGGCGCGGGCGCGGATGGCCGCCTGACTCTCGCCCCCGTCGGCGGTGAAGGGGTCGAGGTCGTGCCGGAACGCGGGGATGGGATAGCGCGCCAGGGCCTCCTCGCGGCACAGTCCGGCCAGGGGGCCGTTGTCCCATTCCCGCAGGAGGTCGGTGGGGGTCAGCGGCACGCCCAGCGCGACCGTGACGATGCGGGCGGTGCCGTGCGCCCGCTGGAGCGTGGAGGTGTAGGCCCGGTCGAAGCCCGGCGGGTGCGCCTGCCAGTACGCGGCCAGCGCCGCCGCCTGCGCCTCCCCGGCCGGGGTCAGGGGGCTGTCGTAGCGGCCCTCGTGCACGTTCTCGTCGTCGGCGCGGCTGCGGCCGTGACGCAGGACCGTCAGGTGCAGCTCGCCCCTCACGCGGTCCTCGTGGCGAGCAGCACGCACTCGCGGCGGCTGACCTGCACCTCGCAGGCGTGCAGGTGCGGGTGGGCGAACGCGGCGTCGCGCAGCGGGTCGCCCGCGTGCCACTGGTCGTCCAGCCCGGCGCGGGGCGTGAGGTTGTCCAGAATCAGCGTCCCGCCGGGCCGCAGGGCACGCACGACGGCGGGCAGGGCGTCCGGGGTTTTCGCAGCGGCGCAGTCGGCGAAGATCAGGTCGAACGGCCCCGCGGGCAGCGCGTCCTGCCAGTCCCCGACGAGCACGCGGGCGCGCGGGTCCGTCCGCAACGCCGCCCACGCCCCCTGCGCGCAGTCCTGATCGGCCTCGACGCTCAGCAGCCGCCCGGAGTCCGGCAGGCCCGACAGCAGCCACGCCGCGCCCACGCCCAGCCCCGTGCCGAGTTCCAGCACGCGCCCAGCGGGCCGCGCCGCCGCCAGGATGCGCAGCAGCGCCCCGACCTCCGGCGAGCAGGACCGCGTGAAGCCCGCCGCGTGCGCCGCGCCCAGCGCCGAGCGGACCAGCGGCGGCACCTCCAGGTGGGCTGGCGTCTGCCCGCACGCCGCAAGGCCCTGCCGCAGCTGGTGGTCGTCCGCCCACGGCAGCGAGCGGGGATTCACCCACGCGACCGGGCGGCCCTCCGGGCTGGGCTCCAGGCGGGTCAGGCGCAGCGGCACGCACATGCTCTCGACGCCACTGACGCCCACGAGCGGGAACGGGTCGCCCGCGACCTCGGCATGCGCGCCCGCCTCCTCCCACGCCTCGCGGGCCGCCGCCTGCCCGGGCGTCTCGCCGGGGTGGATGCCGCCGCCCGGCAGCGTCCAGCCGCCCCGCTCCAGGCCCGTCATCAGCACGAAGCCGTCCTCCCGTTCGATCCACGCGCAGGCACGGCCCACCCGGTCCAGGCCGGGGGACAGGTCCACGAAGGCCGGGCGGGTCATGCCAGCACCGCCAGCGCATCAGCCAGTGGGGCGCGCTGGTCGCGCAGGGCCGCCAGGGTGCCCGCCGCGTGCAGCGCCTCCGCGAAGGTCACGTCCTGCGGGTGCAGCGCGTCGAAACTGTCCAGCACCACCCGGTTGCCACCGGCCTGAAGTTCGTCCAGCAGGGCGTGCAGCATCAACCGCAACGCCGCGCGCTGCACGTCCGCCGGGGCGCGCTCCACGCGGATGCGCTTACGGGACACGTAAGGGTCGTCCGTCAGCAGGTGCGTGCAGCCCGCCCACGGATCTGCTGCCGCGTACGCCACCCCACGCAGGCCACTCATGGCGATCGCCCCGGCGCACTGCGGGCAGGGCTGCACGGTCGTCAGCACCGTCCAGCCGTAACAGTCCGGGCGGGGCGCGCCTTGCAGGGCCAGCAGCGCGTTGATCTCCGCGTGCGCCAGGTCTGAGCCGCTGATCACGCCCGCCACGCCGCGCGGCTCATTCAGGCGGTTGCGGCCCCGCGCGATCACGGTCCCGGCGGCGTCGATCACGCACGCGCCGATGGGCAGCGACCCCGCCACGTACGCGTCCCACGCCTCCGACAGGGCCGCGTGCCAGCCCGGCGAGGATACGCCGATCAACGCGACGCCGGTCACTGCGGCCCCGGTCACTGCGGCCACGCGCCGAGCACCTGCCGCAGGGCCACGATCTTCCCCAGATGGTACGCGGTGTGCACGGCCAGCCCGCTCAGGATGTCGGCCATGCTCTCGCCGGGATTGACGTCCGCGTGCAGCTTCTCCGGCGACTCCGTCCACGCCAGCGCCCGCGCCTGCCCGGCCAGGAAGTCCTCGACGAGCGCGTTCCACTCGGCCAGATCGTGCGGTGGGCGTTCGGGGTAGCGCCGCCCGGCCTGCCACGTCTTCTCGTACAGGGCCTCGTCGCGGTCGACCATGATGGTCTGCCACAGCGCCGCGTGCCACAGTTCGTCGTAGATGGAGTGCGTCTGCGCGGAGGGCCGCGCGGTGACCTGTTCCAGCGTCAGGCCGGACAGCAGCGCGCGGCGGTCCGCGAACTCCCCGTGAAAGAGGTGCTCCCACCTATTCACTCCGCCCTCCGACAACATTCCTGGCTTCGCTGAATGGGTACAGGCGCATCGTCGAGCCTGGTGGCAACGTGAATTCGCCCAGCAAGGCGAGCACGAAGCCACGAACGTCCTCCACCCGGTACTGCCAGCTCTCTTCAATGTCGACGTCAACGTTCATGACGCCCATCCCGGCCCCGGCTCCGGACACCTCTCCTATGCCTTCCGAGACTAGCCTGGAATGCAGCGTGTCCTCGATCTCCTCTCGCTCATCCATGCCGAAAGCGGCTGTCATCGGGAACACGAGTTCGATGAATTCGACATGCTCACCATTCACAGTTCGCCCCGGTTCTTCTCGATCAGGTCGTCGAGTGCCTCGCGCAGCAGGCTGGCCTCGGTGCGGCCCAGCGCGCCGCTCAGTTTGGCGAGGCGTTCGAGCTGGCTCTTGGGGTAGTAGTTGCTTTTCAGGACCATCTTGCTTTCCACGTAGATGCAGGCGCGCCCGCGGCCCTCGCGTTTGGCGCGGATCATGGCCTCGTCGGCGGCGCGTTTGAGGTCGTCGTAGGTGCTGGCGTGCGCGGGGCGGGCGGCCAGTCCGACGCTGAGGCCCAGGCCGCGCGGCCACTGCGGGTCGCGGTGGATGTGGAAGTGCTTGATGACCTCGTCCAGGAGGATCAGGGCGGTCTCGGCGGCCGTCTCGGGGAGGATGGCGGCGTACTCGTCCCCGCCGATGCGCCCGATGACGCTGCCGGTGGGGAGGCTGCCGGACAGCAGGCGTTCCACGCCGCGCAGCACGCGGTCGCCCTCGCTGTGCCCCAGGGAGTCGTTGAGGGTCTTGAAGTGGTCGAGGTCGAGGACCGCCAGGGTCAGGGGCGCGCCCTGGAGGGCATCGAAGGCGGTTTCGAAGTCGGCGCGGGTCAGGATGGTGGGGCGCGGCATGGGTGAGGGTCCTCCTCGGGAGCGAGAGGTGGGAAGTGAAGCGTATGTTCCCCTAACATATATATGTTCAAGGATGTATGTGGCAAGCGGATACGTGGATTGCGCGTGCTGGCGCACCTTGAGCGCACTACGCTCAGATTGTCGGATTCCCAAGTTTGACATTTCTTCCAGTGCGGTCCTATTCTTGCGTGCGGAACGGCAAAAAGCCGGTGACCCCGGCCCCCTGCCGAGGCCCAACCCACTCTCAAGGAGGACACAACATGCTGAAACCCCTAGGTGACCGCGTTCTGGTTGAAATCATCGAGGAAGCCGAGCAGAAAACCGCCGGCGGCCTGTACGTCCCCGACAGCGCCAAAGAGAAGAGCCAGCGCGGCAAGGTCATCGCCGTCGGCAGCGGCAAACTGCTCGACAACGGCACCCGCGTGGCGCTGGACGTCAAGGAAGGCGACACCGTGTACTTCGCCAAGTACGGCGGGACCGAAGTCAGCCTCGAAGGCCGCAACTACAGCATCCTCGCCGAACGCGACATCCTCGCCATCGTCGAGTAAAGCGCCCACCGACTGAGCACCCCTCAGTCCGCTGCGCTGACCGCTCCCCGCACAGGGGAGCCACCCCCCTCCCCCCACTCTGAGCGCCCCGCCGCTCACTACAAAGGAGCAACACCATGGCTAAACAGCTCGTGTTCGATGAACAGGCCCGCCGCGCCCTCGAGCGTGGCGTCAACGCCGTCGCCAACGCCGTCAAAGTCACCCTCGGGCCCCGCGGCCGCAACGTCGTCATCGAGAAGAAATTCGGCAGCCCCACCATCACCAAGGACGGCGTCACCGTCGCCAAGGAAGTCGAACTCGAAGACAAACTCGAGAACATCGGCGCGCAGCTGCTGAAAGAAGTCGCCAGCAAGACCAACGACATCACCGGTGACGGCACCACCACCGCCACCGTCCTCGGCCAGGCCGTCGTGAAAGAAGGCCTGCGCAACGTCGCCGCCGGCGCCAACCCCCTCGCCCTGAAGCGCGGCATCGACAAGGCCGTCCTGGCCGCCATCGAAGAAATCAAGAAGCTCGCCGTGCCCGTCGAGGACAGCGAAGCCATCAAGAAAGTCGCGGGCATCAGCGCCAACGACGAGCAGGTCGGTCAGGAAATCGCTTCCGCGATGGACAAGGTCGGCAAGGAAGGCGTCATCACCATCGAAGAAAGCAAAGGGTTCGACACCGAAGTGGACGTCGTCGAAGGCATGCAGTTCGACAAGGGCTTCATCAACCCCTACTTCATTACCAACCCCGAGAAGATGGAAGCCGTCCTCGAAGACGCCTACATCCTCATCAACGAGAAGAAGGTCAGCAACCTCAAGGACATGCTGCCCATCCTCGAAAAAGTCGCCCAGACCGGCCGGCCCCTCCTGATCATCGCCGAGGACGTCGAAGGCGAAGCCCTCGCCACCCTGGTCGTCAACAAGCTGCGCGGCACCCTGAACATCGCCGCCGTCAAAGCCCCCGGCTTCGGCGACCGCCGCAAGGAAATGCTGCGCGACATCGCCGCCGTCACCGGCGGGGAAGTCGTCAGCGAAGACCTCGGCCACAAGCTCGAGAACGTCACCATGGACATGCTCGGCCGCGCCGCCCGCATCCGCATCACCAAAGACGAAACCACCATCGTGGACGGCAAAGGTGAGCAGAGCGCCATCGACGCCCGCGTCAACGCCATCAAGGGCGAACTCGACACCACCGACAGCGACTACGCCAAGGAAAAACTCCAGGAGCGCCTCGCCAAGCTCGCCGGCGGCGTGGCCGTCATCCGCGTCGGCGCCGCCACCGAAACCGAACTGAAAGAGAAGAAGCACCGCTACGAGGACGCCCTCAGCACCGCGCGCAGCGCCGTGGAAGAAGGCATCGTCGCGGGCGGCGGCACCACCCTGCTGCGCGTCATCCCCGCCGTGCGCAAAGCCGCCGAAGCCCTCACCGGCGACGAAGCCACCGGTGCCCGCATCCTGATCCGCGCGCTCGAAGAGCCCGCCCGTCAGATCGCCGCGAACGCCGGTGAAGAAGGCAGCGTCATCGTGAACGCCGTCATCAACAGCGACAAGCCCCGCTTCGGCTTCAACGCCGCCACCGGCGAGTACGTCGACGACATGGTCGCCGCCGGCATCGTCGACCCCGCCAAGGTCACCCGCACCGCGCTGCAGAACGCCGCCAGCATCGGCGCGCTGATCCTCACCACCGAAGCCATCGTCAGCGACAAGCCCGAGAAGGCCGCCCCCGCACCCGCCGGCGGCCCCGACATGGGCGGCATGGACTTCTAAAAAAGGTCAGAGTTGACCGTCGGGTAATTGATGGTCAATCAGGGAAGCCGGAGCATGACGCTCCGGCTTTCTTCTATGGGATGCGGCCAAAGAGCTCTTACCGTGCCTGGGGACGAAAGCCTGCGGATCGCTCTTTACGGTAAGGGCATGGGATTCATCGTGCTGCTCCCGGTACTTTTCCTGCTGGTCATCGGTGCTGGGGTGCTGTTGGCTCTGGCGACAGCGGCGCATGTCCGGAAACGAAATCCGGTGTACACGGGCGCGTGGGTGGGGGCCGGGGTGGTGTCCACTCTGGCGCTGGCGTTTTCGCTGATCATGTTTTTTTCGGTGGGGCAGGCAGCGATGCTGATGGGGGAGCATTGGATTTCTACAAGACGCCTCTGGGCGGAGGTTTCTATCTGGCGAGCATCGATTCTGATCGGGAGTTACCGCTCGGACTTGAGCACCGGGATGGGTACGAGAGGTTGCCTCGGAACGGGAGCATGACCGTGACGGGGCTGGCTTGCGTTGAGGGTCGGACGTTCCTGCAGTTCAAGAACGGGGAGAGGTTCGGGCGTGTTGATGTGCCGGGGCGTCGGCTGGAAGTGCTGACGGCAGCGGCTCTGCCCGTCGCGGCGGAGGGCCAGAGCTTCTGGTTGAACAAGGCCGCCTTCAGAGCCACCTCGTGCGCTGATGTGAAGGCTTCTGCGGTTGATCAGGTGCGCAATGCGCTGCTGTTGCTCGCGGGGCCACTGGTCAGCCTGGGGTGCCTGATCTGGTTGTGGGTGTGGGGGCGGCGATTACCGAATGCTCGGGTGCAACAGGAAGCCGACTGGTGAGAAGGCAAACCCAGATTTATCCGCCAAACTGATTTACTTTTTCAACCATTCGCGCTAGCCTGTGCCCATGAAGAAGATCGGGTTTCTCTCGTTTGGGCACTGGAATCCGTCCCCGCAGTCCGGCACGCGCTCGGCGGCGGATGTGCTACACCAGACCATCGATCTGGCGGTCGCCGCCGAGGAGCTGGGCGCGGACGGCGCGTACGTGCGGGTGCATCACTTCGCGCAGCAGCTGGGCTCGCCGTTCCCGCTGCTGGCCGCGATGGGCGCAAAAACGAAGACCATCGAGCTGGGCACGGGCGTGATCGACATGCGCTACGAGAACCCGCTCTACATGGCCGAGGACGCCGGTTCCGCCGACCTGATCTCCGGCGGGCGCTTGCAGCTGGGCATCAGCCGGGGCTCGCCGGAACAGGTGATCGACGGGTGGCGGCACTTCGGGTACGCGCCCGCCCCCGGCGAGACCGAGGCGGACATGGCGCGGCGGCACGCCGAGGTGTTCCTCGACGTGATCGAGGGCAAGGGTTTCGCGCAGCCGAACCCCCGCCCGATGTTCCCGAACCCGCCGGGCCTGCTGCGCCTGGAGCCGTACTCGGCGGGCCTGCGCGACCGCATCTGGTGGGGTGCGGCGTCGAACGCCACTGCCGAGTGGGCGGCAAAGATGGGCATGAACCTCCAGAGTTCCACTCTGAAAGTCGACGAGAACGGCAAGCCCTTCCACGTGCAGCAGGCCGAGCAGATCCGCGCGTACCGCGCCGCGTGGAAGGACGCCGGGCACACCCGCGAGGGGCGCGTGTCCGTCAGCCGCAGCATCTTCGCCCTGGTGAACGACCAGGACCGCATGTACTTCGGCCGGCAGGGCGGGCAGGACCAGTTCGGCGTGATCGACCAGTACCGCGCGGTGTTCGGCCGCAGTTACGCCGACGAACCCGACCGCCTGATCGAGCAACTGCGGCAGGACGAGGCCATCGCCGAAGCCGACACCCTCCTGCTGACCGTCCCGAACCAGCTGGGCGTGGACTACAACGCGCACCTGATCGAGAGCATCCTCACGCACGTCGCGCCGGGTCTCGGCTGGCGCTGACCTCCGCCACTCCGGCTCTATCCGCCCGCTTTCGTCCGTGCCTTTCTGGGTCTGGGCGGGGCGGGCGGTTTCCCGAATGCGCTGGCGCTGACCTGCCCCCAGTACTTCGCGTGCACGCGCAGGTCCAGCGGGGTGAGGCTCGCGGCGAACACGGGCTCCGGCCACACCTGCACCGTGAATCCCTCTGCTTCCAGTGCGGCCACGATGGCCGTGAAGCGCGGGCTGGGGCTGGGCGTGGTGGCGACCGTGCGGCTGCCGTGCGCGCGGGCGAAGGCGGCGACCTGCCCGGCCACGTCGCCCCGCAGGACGTGCACGGGGAGTTCCGTGACGCACTCGTGAATGAACGTCTGCCGCTTGGCGCTCACCTGCCACTGCCGCAGCAGGTCGTCATCCCACACGAACACGGCCGGGCGGTCCGGGTAGGCCGTCAGCGCCTCGTGCGTGGGCGAGAGGCGATCCCCATGCACCCACACCACCGCGTCCGGGACGGGCTGCGGCGCGGGGGGCGCCTCCCACGGCACCGCCTGAAGATGCGCGGAGTCGAGGTGCCCCTCCCCGCCCGGCGCGGCCTTCTTGCCTGCGAACAGCCGCTCGGACAGCGCGGCGTACGTCGCGTCGAACGGGCACCCCCCCGACGCGAGGGGGCACGCGGCGCAGTACCGCTGTCCGGCGTACTTCTGGAGGTTCCCCCGGTTCCACAGGTACGGGTAGGCGCGCCACGTGCTCGCCACCCACTGCCAGTTCAGGTTGTTGTTCGCCGGGTCGCCGTCCAGCAGGTGCGTCAGGAACCAGCTCGCGCCGCCCTGCCACCACACGCGGCGGTGATGCACGACGTAACTGGCCAGCCACATGCGCGCGTGGTTGTGCAGGTACCCCGTCTCCCGCAGTTCGCGGGACCACACGTCGATGCACGCGAGGCCCGTGGTGCCCTGAGCGATGTCCTCCGGGAAGTCGTCCGCGTACGCCGACTGCGGCAGGCCCGTCTGGCACGGCTGGAAGTTCTGCCACACCAGGTCCCCCACCTGCGCGTACACCCGCGTGAAGTAGTCGTGCCAGCTGAGTTCGTTCACGAACTTCCACGCGCGGCTGGGCGCCGTGGCGGGCACGCGGGCCAGGGCGGCGTCCCGCACCTCCGCCAGGGTCAGCACCCCATGCCGGATGTACGGGGAGAGGCGGCTGACGTGACCGTCCAGGGACGAGCGGTCCCGGCCGTACGTGACCGGGTCCAGCCGCGCCAGGGCCTCCAGCGCCGCCGCGCGACCACCCCGCGCGAACCCACGTTGGTGCGGGTCGCGGGCATACACCTCGGGGAACAGCTGGGCGGGGGGCGTGTCGCGCAGGCTGCCGGGCAGGGTCATACCAGAGTGTGACGCACGCCCCCACCCGGGACGGTAGCGTGGGCCGCATGCCCCTGCTGCTGATCGTATCCGGCATGCCCGCCTCCGGAAAGTCCACGCTGGGCGCCCGACTGGCCCACGCGCTCAGCTGGCCGTTCGTGACCAAGGACGAGTACAAGGCCCTCCTGCTGGGCCGCCTGCCGGAACTGACGCGGGACGTGTCCGGCCCCCTGAGTTTCGACGTGATGTGGCACGTGGCAGGCGTCACCCTCGCCGCAGGCATGGACACCGTGCTGGAATCGCACTTCTACCACGGGGTCAGTGAAGCCCACATCCTCACACTTGCCCACACCCACGGGGCGAGGGTCGCCCAGGTGTTCTGCCACGCGCCCATGAACGTCCTTCAGGCGCGGCACGACGCGCGGGTCGCGTCTGGACGCAGGCCGGGCATCGACCTGCCCATGGAGTACGCCACCCTGCCGGGGCACTGCTGCTGGACGCCACTGGGACTCAGGGACGCGCCCTGCCTGACCGTGGACACCACGGGACCGGACGTGCTGCCCGACGTGCTGTCCTGGCTGAAGTCCCCGAGTGTCCTGACGGCATAGAGAAAGCAGCCCGGTGCGGGGCTGCCCTGATGGTGCAGATAGGCTGGGGTGACCAGCATGTCCTGCTCGCGCGTCCGTTTTTTGTGAATCCCAGAGGTGGACGCCTCCCTCAAGTGCAGTGATGCCTGTCCGGTGCCGGGGCGCGAAGGAATTCGCGCAGAGTCCAGGGGACGGTGTCCACAGTGGACGTTCGCTCGTGAGAACCAGCGGGATAGGCACGGCACGACCTCGTCAGGTCAGAAATATAAGTATGGCAGACGTTCGGGAATCTGTCAACTGCCCAGGCCGGGTTCTGCTTTCAACGGAGTGCTTCTTCGGGGTGCCTTTGGAAGGCCTGCGCCTGCGGAGAGCTGAGGGGCTCAGTTTAAACGGTTGCGCCTGGCGGCGGGCCTCCCCACCCCCCAGCCCCCTACCCCAGAGGGGCAAGGGGAGCGGTCGCTGCGCTCAGCAGGTATTTATTTGAGGTGGTCAGCGGGCATGCGGCGGGGACGGCCACTGATAGGCTTGCGGACCTTCGGATTCGCCGCTTGCGCCCCGCGCGCTGCGCGCACGACGGGCTCGTCTGCCACGACGCCCATGGGACCAGTCAACTTGGTGCGGGCCGGAAGGTTCTACTTTTTCTCGCCTCTGCAAAAGCTGCGGTTTTCAAAGTCGACCAGTCGCGGGGAGCAGGTTGCCCTGTCACTAACCGCAGACCACCACCGGCCGTCGTGCGCGAAGCGCGCGGGCCTACGAGGGGGCGGAGGATGGCGTCGAAGCCGGACCCGTCACCGCCCGACGCACCTCCGCCGCGCCGAAAGAACCTCTTGCCCAGTGCAACGCCGCTCCCCCTACCCCAGAGGGGCAGGGGGGTGGGGGGTGGGGAGGCCCGCCGCAGGACATCACCCAGAACAGTCACCCCCGCCGCCCCTCGACCCAGTAGACGATCAGCCCGGCGAGGATGCCCCAGAAGGGCGCGCCGATGCCGAGCGGGGTGATGCCGCTGAGGGCGACGAGGAGAACGACGGGCGCAGCAAGGCTGCCCGCCGCGGCTCCCTGGAAGGCAGCCTGGAGGCTGCTGCCCATGGCGGCGAGCAGGGCGAGTCCGGCGAGTGCGGCGATGGCCTGGGTGGGGAGGATGCCGAGGAGGTGCAGGACGGTGCCGGCGAACAGCGCCACGATCATGTTGAACACGCCGGCCCAGATGGCGGCGGTGTAGCGTTTGCGGGGGTCGGGGTGCGCTTCGGGGCCGGTGACGATGTTGGCGAGCAGGGCGCCGAGGGTGAGGTTGTGGCATCCGGCGAATGCGGCGGCGCTGCTGGCGATGCCGCAGGCGCGGAGGATGGGGCCGGGTGCGGGTTCGTAGCCGCTGGTTTTGAGGACGCCGAAGCCGGGGACGAACTGGCCGGTGAAGGCGAGGAGGGTGAGTGGGAGGGCGAGGTTGAGGGTGGCGTGCAGGCTGAATTGCGGGAGGACGAATTCCGGGCGGGTGAGGGCGAGGGCGACGGGCTGGGTGTCCCAGAGGTTCAGGACGCCGCTGGCGATCACGCCGGTCAGGAGGACGCCCGCGACTGCCCAGCGCGGTGCGACGAGCCGCAGTGCGAAGTACGCGACGATCATCACGCCGACCAGCGTGGGGGCGGTGCCGAAGGCCTGGAGTGCGCGGAACCCGAACGGGAGGAGGATCGCGGCGTTCAGCGCGGCCGCCAGTGGGGCGGGGATGGCCTGCAGGGCGCGCGTGAGGGGCGGGAACAACCCCAGGCCCAGCACCAGCAGCCCCGACGTGAGGAACGCCCCGACCGCCTCCGGGAACGGGATGCCCGGCAGGGCCGTCACGAGCAGCGCGATGCCCGGCGTGCTCCACGTGACCAGGATCGGCATGCGGGTGCGCAGGCTCAGGATGATGCCGGTCAGGCCCGCCAGCAGCGCGTGCGCCCACAGCCACGACATCGCCTGACCGTCGCTGAGGTTCGCGGCCTGCGCCACCGAGTAGATCAGCACGTTTGGGCCCGCCCAGCCGATCAGCATGGTGATCAGCCCGGCCAGCACCGCGCTGGGGTGCGAATCCCGCCAGAACGAGGGTGCAGGACTGGCGGCAGGGAGCGTGGTCATGCCCCCGAGTGTGCGCTCGAATGGCCCCCCGTGGGCAGAGGCAATGGCCCGTGCATTGGCCTGCTCATCCAGACAGATTGGCCTGTACGCTGAAGCGCATGCCCACGCCGCCCAGCCCGACCGACGCGCCCCACTGGGCCGCCCTGCTGCGCGGCTGGCGCGACCACCCCGGCCCCCTCCACACCCGCCTGCACACCCACCTCCAGCACGCCATCGAACGCGGGGAACTCACACTAGGACAGCGCCTCCCCGCCGAACGCACCCTCGCAGCCCTGCTCGGCGTCAGCCGCGCCACCGCCGTCACCGCCCTCGACGACCTCACCGCCAGCGGCTACCTCACCCGGCACGTCGGCCGCGGCACGCACGTCGCCCCCACCGCCCCCCGCGCCCAACCCCTCCTCACGCTGCGCACCCCCGTCGGCACCGCCCACCCCAGCGAGATCGACCTCACAATAGCGGTCCCCATCCTCACCGACCAGCAGCGCGACCGCCTGCGCGACGCCGCCGCACACGCCCACTACGACAGCCCCTACCACCCCCACGGCCTCCCCGAACTCCGCGACCTCATCGCCCAGCAGTACACCCACGCCGGACTCCCCACCACCACCGAACAGATCCTCATCACCAGCGGCGCCCAACAGGCCATCGCCCTCACCGCCCACACCCTCCTCAGACGCGGCGACACCGCCCTCCTCGAGACCCCCACCTACTTCGGCGCCATTGACGTCATGCGCGCCGCCGGCGCCCACCTCACCGGCACCCCCGTCACCACCCAGCACCTCGACCCCCACCACTTCGCGCACCAGACCCGCACCCACCACCCCCGCCTCGCGTTCCTCACCCCCACCCACCACAACCCCACCGGCACCACCCTCCCCCACCCCGCCCGTCACCACCTCGCCGCGCACCTCCACGACACAGGGCTCCCCACCCTCGAAGACGACACCCTCCTCGACCTCCCCTTCACCGACACCCCACCACCCCCACGCCTCAGCACCCTCGCCCCACACGCCCCCATCCTCAACGTCGGCTCCCTCAGCAAGCTCTACTGGGCCGGCCTGCGCATCGGCTGGCTCCGCCTCCCCCCCACCCTCGCCCCCACCCTGAAGCAAGCCAAGACCCTCACCGACTTCGGCAGCAGCCAACCCGCCCAGCACCTCGCCCTCCACCTCCTCGCCGACCTCCCCACCCTCATCAGTGAACGCCGCGCCGCCATCACCCCCGCCCGCGACCACCTCGCCCAGCTGCTGCGCACCCACCTCCCCGACTGGACGTTCACCACCCCACCCGGCGGACAATTCCTCTGGATCACCCTCCCTGGCCCCACTGCCAGCGCCTACACCCACCACGCCGCCCGCCACGGCCTGCGCCTCTACCCCGGCGCCAGCATGGGCGTCACCCCCCTCCCCGACCAGTACCTGCGCATCCCCTTCACCCTGCACCCCGACCACATCCCCGAAGCGGTCAACCGACTGGCACGGGCGTGGGCGGAGTTCACGAGCCGGGGGAGTGAGCGGCTGGCGTGACCCGAGTTGGAAGGTGGGTTTCTGTGCAGTCGAAGGTGGGCGCCTGCGGCGGGCTGCCCCACCCCCCAGCCCCCTACCCCAGGGGGGCAGGGGGAG
>NZ_BMQN01000020.1 GCF_014648135.1 Deinococcus sedimenti
TGTTTCGTGAGTCTGGAGCACACCGGGGGGCGTGCCGCTCACCCGACCCTGTCGGATCGGCCTGTCATCGTCATCATCACCAGATTTTCATGCGTCCCAGCGGTGCCTTTCAGCTTTTCCGCCTCGCCCTTCTTCTCGGGCGAAGAGAACTATATGCCCGCAGCCCAGAACTGTCAACACCCCCCGGCACTAAGCGCGGATGTGCCCCACCTCAAGCCCCATTCAAGAAACGCCTAGAACCGAAAAAAGCCCTCCCGGACGACCTCTACCAGCCCCAGGTGCCCGGCTTGCCCTTGAACGGCCCGGCCACGTCCGGCGTGATCCAGCCCCCGTAGAACCCGCCGGGCTGCGGCGTGACCCGCACGCCGTTCACGCGGCATTCGTCCATCCGGCCCGCGTACACCGCCAAGAAGCCCGCCATCGGCGCGAAGGGCGCGGTGGGCTGCTCGTAACTCCAGCCCGCCCCCTCCTGCACCCGGCCACCCCCTCGGAGCGTCCAGTACGTCGCCTCGCCCTTCCACTCGCAGACGCTGCCACCCGGGGCACGCTCCAGCACGCCCGGCGCGAAGGCCGCCTTCGGCAGGTAATAGGTGGGCGGGTGACTGGTCTCCAGCACCCGGAAGCCCTCTGTCGTGCAGGCGATCCGCTCGCCGCCCAGCCAGACCTCCAGGGTCGCGGGCGTGCGTTCCAGTCGCGGGGGGCGCGGATAGTCCCAGACGCTCTCCTGACCGGGGGCGGGCGGCACGGGCTGCGGACGGACACGCTGAGGCATACGGGCAGTCTCCCCTCCCCCGCCGGGACACGCTGTGGGCGTTCTGACCGGATCGACTGGAGGCAGGCGCGGTACGCTGACCCATGACGCCCGACGTTCAGGCCACCCCCAGTGAACCCCTGCACCACGCCGTGAACCTCGCCGATATCGAGGCACTGGGCCGCGCCGCGCTGGACCGCAACGCCCTGGAGTACTACGCGAGCGGCGCGAACGACGAACACACCCTGCGCGAGAACCGCGCCGCGTTCACCCGCGCCCGCCTGCGCCCCCGCGTCCTCGTGGACGTCTCCAGCGTCGACACGGGCACCAGCGTGCTGGGCCTACCCATCAGCAGCCCCATCGGGATCGCGCCCAGCGCCTTCCATGGCCTCGCGCACCCAGACGCAGAAAGCGCCACCGCCCGCGCCGCCGTTGCGAGGGGCAGCGTCATGACGCTGAGCACCTTTAGCAACACCCCCATCGAGACGGTCGGCGCGGACGCGCAGGGCCGCTTCTGGTTCCAGCTGTACCTGCTGCGGGACCGGGACCTGAGCCGCAGCATCCTGGACCACGCCCTGGCCGCCGGCGCCCGAGCGCTGGTGTTCACCGTGGACGCCCCGTTCCTCGGGCGCCGCGAGGCGAACGAACGCCACCGCTTCGCGCTCCCCGCGCACCTGGGCGCCCCGAACGTCGCCAGCCGTGAGGACCTCGCGCAGACCGAGACGGACCGCGGCTCGCAACTCGCCAACTACTTCCGTGACCTGGCCGACAAGACCTTCACGTGGCACGACCTCGACTGGCTGCGCCGCCAGACACCCCTCCCCATCATCCTGAAAGGCATCCTGACCGCCGAGGACGCCCACCTTGCCGCCGAGCACGGCTGCCACGTCTGGGTCAGCAACCACGGCGGACGGCAGCTGGACACCGCCATCAGCAGCTTCGAGGCCCTCCCCGAGATCGTGGACGCCGTCGCGGGCCGCACCGAGATCTACCTCGACGGCGGCGTCACACGCGGCACCGACGTCCTGAAAGCCGTCGCGCTCGGCGCCCGCGCCGTGTTCCTCGGCCGCGCCGCCCTGTGGGGCCTCGCCGCCGGAGGACAGCGCGGCGTCGAACGCACCCTGGAACTGCTGGAGGACGAATTCCGCCTCGCCATGGCCCTGTGCGGCGCCGCGCGGATCGAGGACCTGACCCCGGCGCTGGTGCGGCTGTAACTCAACGCCTCCGACGGCAGAGCAGCGGCCAGAGCGTCAATCGTGGCCGCTGCTGCTCTGTTCCGCTGTTCCCTACCGCAGGGTTTCCGGCAGGCCGTACACGTTCCACAGGCGGTCCACGCGGTCCACGATGTCCTTGTCCATGACGATCTTGGGCGGCCACTCGCGGACGAAGCCTTCCTGTGGGAGTTTCTGCGCGCCGTCCCAGGCGAGAAGTTCCCCCTGCACCCAGACGTCGCGTTCGGCGTCGATGTTGTTCAGGATGGTCCACCAGACGTCCTGGAGGTCGGTCACGTCGGTCTGGTCGTCGCAGATCAGCAGGTGGCGGATGCCGTGCGCGGCGGGGTGCGCGGCGAACGCGGCGGCGAGGTCGCGGGCCTGTCCGGCGCGGGTCTTGTGCAGCGCGACCAGCCAGTAGCCGTCCGGGGTCTGCCGCTGGGCGAGGACGCCGTCGAAGGTGGGGAGGTCGTGCGCGGCGCGCGGCGTGAAGCCTTCGGGGGCGAGGGTGTCCCCGGCCTGGTCGGGGCGGCTGCTGGCGGCGCTGCCGACCTCCTCGGGGCGTTTGGTGGTCGCGTCGATGATGAGTTTGCCGCCGTAGCCCCAGCCGCGGCTGCTGTGGTCGAGCACGTCGATGGGGCCGCGCGTGGTGAGCGTGTCGCGGCCCGGCACGGCCTTCTGCGTCACCTCGTGCCAGACGGCGTCGAAGTCGGTGACGGTCACGTCCTCGTCGACGACGACGATGACCTTGGCGAACATCATCTGGCCCAGACCGAACAGGCCGTTGGCGACCTTGTACGCCTGCCCCGGATACGACTTCTTGATGCTGACGAACACGAGGTTGTGCGCGACCCCGGCCGGCGGCATGTGGTAATCGACGATCTCCGGGATGATCAGCTGCGCGGCGGGCAGGAACAGCCGTTCGGACGCCTCGATCAGGTACGCGTCCTCCATGGGCGGGCGGCCCACGATGGTCGCCGGGTACACGGGATTGCGGCGCATGGTGACGGCCGTGACGTGGAAGTGCGGGTACAGGTCCGGCAGGGTGTAGAAGCCGGTGTGGTCCCCGAACGGTCCTTCCATCACCCAGTCCTCGCTGGGGTCCACGTAGCCTTCCAGCACGAACTCGGCGTTGGCGGGCACGTCCAGATCCACCGTGACGCCCTTGGCCACGGGGTAGCGCTGGCCGCGCAGGTACCCGGCCAGGGCGAATTCGTCCAGGCCCGGCACGGGCGGCAGGGGCGCGGTGGCGGCGTAGATCAGGGCCGGGTCGCCGCCGATGGCGACCGCGACCTCCAGCTTCTGCCCCAGTTTCCTGGCCTTCTCCAGGTGTTTGGTGCCGGTCTTGTGCCGCTGCCAGTGCATGCCGGTGCTGTTTTTGCTCATGACCTGCACGCGGTACATGCCCATGTTGCGCTCGCCGGTCTCCGGGTCCTTCGTGATCACGAGGGGCAGCGTGACGAACGGCCCACCGTCGAGCGGCCAGCACTTCAGGACCGGGATCTTCGAGAGGTCCACCTCGTCGCCGCGCCACACGACCTCCTGCACGGGGGCGTTGCGGACGCGGCGCGGGGGGAGGTTCATCGCGTCGCGGAGCTTCGTGACGTTGCTCAGCAGGCCCAGTTTGCTGCCGCCGCCGGACAGGTCGATCAGGGCGCGGACCTTCTCGGCCAGTCCGTCGAGGTCGTCCACGCCGAGGGCGAGCGCCACGCGCTCCTTGGTGCCCAGCAGGCCGATGGCGACGGGGTAGTCGCTGCCGACGACGTTCTCGAACAGCAGGGCCGGGCCGCCCTGTTTGACCATGCGATCGGCGATCTCGGTAATTTCCAGCTCGCGGCTGACCGGGGTCGTGACGCGGAGCAGTTCGCCGCGCTGCTCGAGGAGGCGCATGAAACTCTGGATGTCCGGGAAGGCCATGCGCCGAGTGTAGAGGGCGGGGGGCGGGGCAACCGTACCCGCGCACGAGGTTTCCCCCGGTGGTCGCAGGAACGGTCGGGCGGCCCTGGCCGGATAGTGTAGACGCGACACTATCTATTAGTTGACCGAAGTTGTATCTTATTGGAATCGGTGTGGAGGCTGGACTTCCACACCCCCTCCCCCACCCACCCGGCTGCCCCGGCAGCCCACCAAGGAGTCCCATGACCAAGCACATCACCGGCGTCACCCTGCCCCTGCTCGCCCTGACCCTCGGCCTCGGCACCGCCCACGCCGCCACCCCCAGCACCCTGCAGAAGGGCGTGCTGAAGATCGGCATGGAAGGCACCTACGCCCCCTTCACGTACAGGGACGCGTCGGGCACTCTCACCGGCTTCGACGTGGACATCGCCAAAGCCGTCGCCGCCAAGCTGGGCCTGAAGGCCGAGTTCGTCCTGACCGAATGGAGCGGCATCCTCGCCGGACTCCAGGCGAACAAGTACGACGTGATCGTCAACCAGGTCGGCATCACCACCGAACGCCAGAAGACCATCGGCTTCAGTAAACCCTACGCGTACTCCAGCCCGCAGATCATCGTCAAGAAGACCGGCAGCTTCGCGCCGAAGACCCTCGCGGACCTGAAGGGGAAACGCGTGGGCGTGGGCCTGGGCAGCAACTTCGAGAAGAGCCTGCGCGACGCGGGCGGCATCAACGTCGTCACGTACCCCGGCGCGCCCGAGTACCTCGCGGACCTCGCCGCCGGACGCCTCGACGCGGCGTACAACGACCGCCTGCTCGTCGGGTACCTCATCAAGTCCCAGAGCCTCCCCGTGCGCGGCGCGGGCGTCATCGGTGACCCCGAAGCGGTCGGCATCGCCATGAAAAAGACCAACACCAGCCTGAAGGCGGCGGTGGACAAGGCCCTGCTGCAACTCAAGGCCGACGGCACGTACGCGAAGATCAGCCGCAAGTGGTTCGGTCAGGACGTCAGCAAGCCTTAAGCTCAGAGGCGTGAGCTGTGAGCGACAACGTGCGAGGCTGTGATCCTCGGAACCTGTCGCCCACAGCTCTTTCCCTGCCCGGCCGTCCACCTCCCCTGGAGACCCCATGAACACCGAACAGCTGCAACTCGTCCTCCAGAGCGCCTGGACGTCCCTGCCGACCCTGCTGGGCGCGCTGCCCGTCACGCTGGGGTTCGCGCTGGGCGCGATGGTGCTGGGCCTCCCGCTGGGTTTCCTGGTGGCGCTGGCGCGGCTGTCGCGGCTGGGCTGGGTGCGGGGCCTGAGCGGGCTGTACGTGTCGTTCATGCGCGGCACGCCGCTGCTCGTGCAGATCTTCGTCATCTACTACGGTCTGCCCAGCCTGGGAGTCACCCTGAACCCCGTGGCGGGCGGCGTGATCGCCCTGACACTGAACGCCGCCGCGTACCTGTCGGAGACGATGCGCGCCGCGATCCTCAGCATCCCGAAGGGGCAGCGGGAGGCGGCGACCAGCCTGGGCCTGAGCCCCGCGCAGACCATGCAGCTGATCATCCTGCCGCAGGCGGCGCGCGTGGCGCTGCCCAGCCTGAGCAACACCCTGATCGGACTGGTGAAGGACACGTCGCTGGTCAGCGTGATCACGGTCGTGGAGTTGCTGCGCAGCGCGCAGCTGGTCATCGCGCGGACCTTCGAACCGTTCGGGCCGTACCTGGCGGCGGCGCTGATCTACTGGGCGGTCAGCAGCCTGCTGGAGGTCGTGCAGCGCGTGCTGGAACGCCGCTTCGCCCGCGGCGGGTAGCGCGCGGCCCGGTCGGGAGGAGGGGGCTTCTCCTCCTTTCGCTGTAGTCCGTCCGGTGGACGCCGCGTGAGGGCAGGGTGAGTACGGTGCGGGCATGACCCTCCCCGGTGCGCCCGCCGATGTCCCCCAGCCCCCCTCCCCGGCACCGAGACTCGCGTGGCCGCTGCTGACCGCCGCCGGACTGGCCCTGGCCGCACTGCTGCTGACCGAGGGCGCGGGCGGCGCGTTCGGGCTGAATCTGGCGGTGTGGACGGCGCTGTACCTGGGCGTGGTGACGTGGCGGGCGCGGCGCGAGGGCCAGCCCCCCAGCCCCCAGATGCCCAGCCGTGAAGGTGTGACGCTGCTGGCACTGGCGGCCCTGTTCGGCGTGACGTTCACGCTGTGGGCGCCCACGCCCGACCTGGGGTTCCTGAACGCACTGGCGTTGACGCTGTGCCTGGGGCTGGGCTCGGCGGCGCTACGTTTTCCGGGGCTGGCGCGGGCGGGCGTGCTGGACGGGCTGGGCGCGGCGCTGAGCAGCGGCCTTCGCGTCATCTACGGGCTGGCCGTGCTGCTCGACCGCTTCCCCTGGGCGCACCTGAAACCCGCCTCTGCCGCGCCGCGCACCTGGGGCCGGGTGGGCGTGGGCGCGCTGCTGACCGTGCCGCTGCTCGCGGTGTTCGCGCCGCTATTGGCCGGAGCGGACGCGTCGTTCGCGCGGGCGCTGGAGGCGCTGCTGAACCTGAACGTGAACTTTGAGCGGTCCATCAGCACCCTGGGGCACCTGATCGGCTGGCTGATCCTGACCGGCGGGCTGGTGTACGGCGCGCTGCTCGCCGCGCGGCCCAGCCTTTTCCCCCCCGCCCCGCGTGACGGACGGCTGGGTCTGATCGAGACGGGCGTGCCGCTGGGCGCGCTGGCGCTGCTGTTCACGGCGTTCGCGGCGCGGCAGCTGCCGCTGCTGCTGGGCGGTGCGCTGCCGGGCGGACAGACGTACGCGGCGTTCATCCGCGAGGGCTTCGGGCAGCTGATGACCGTCGCCCTGCTGACGGCGGCCGTGCTGCGCGTCGCGTACGCCCTGAGCACCCCCGACGCCCGCCGCCGCCCGGCCTTCCACGCGCTGAACGCCGCCGTGCTGCTGCCGCTGACGGTGATCCTGGCGTCCGCCGCGCAGCGCTGGGTGCTCTACACGCAAGCGTACGGCCTGAGCGAGACGCGCGTACTGGGCGCCGCGTTCCTCGTGTGGGTGACGCTGACCCTGGCGTGGCTGGCCGTGACCCTCTGGCGGGACCGGGCGAGCCGCTTCGCGTACCCGGCGCTGCTGCTGGGCCTGGGCACGCTGCTCGTCACGACGGCGCTGAACCCGGCCGAGCTGATCGCGCGGGTGAACATCGCACGCGACCTGTCGGGCGTCACGAACGCCCAGCGCACCGAGCCGCAGCGGGCGAACGCGGGCGAACTGCTACGCCTGGGCGCCGGGGCCGTGCCCGTCATCACGGCGCATCTGGACGTCCTGACCGACTGCACGTCGAACCCCGGCGCGAGCGGCGTGCCGGAGTGCATCGGGGCCTCCTCGCTGACCCGATACCTGCGGAACCAGTACGCGGAAACGCGCGACCCAAGGACCTGGACGCTCGCGTACACCCGCGCCCGTCAGGCCGCGCTGCGCCTGCCCGTCCCGACCGAACCAGTCACCGACCCGCAGGAAGACGTGCCGGTCCCCGCCAGACGCTGACCCTTCCGGGTCAGGGGGCCGTGACCGGTACCGTCCAGGCGATGCTCAGCGGCGTGGTCAGGGTGGTCAGGGTCTTTGGGGACCAGTTGCCGGTCGAGAGGCCCAGCGTGACGTCGTACCGGTTGAGGTTCTGCCCCGCCAGAACGTACGCCTTGCCGTCGCTGGGCAGGGTCAGGTCGCGCAGGTCCGCCAGGTTCGCCACGGTGGCGGCGGTTGTGGCGGCGCCGTCCCACAGCCGCAGGGGACTGTCGGCGGTGGTTGTCAGGACGTTGCTGCGCCACGCGGCCAGCAGGGTGTTGTTCGCGCCGCCCACCCACAACCGGTCGAAGCGGGCCGCGCCGAATGCGGCGAGGGTGGTGGCGTTGTCGGGCTCACCGCTACCGTTCAGGGCCTGAATGCCGGTCGGGGTGGCGGCCAGGATGCGCCCCCCGTACGGCACGAGGTCGAACACGGACGGGATGGCGGCCGGCGCGCTGACCTCGGGCGTGGTCGCCTCGCTGGGGACCGCCACGCGGATGACCTCGCTGCCGCCGTTCAGGCGCGCGCGGGTGATCAGGCCCACGTCGCCCTGCACGGCCAGCCGGGTGGGGGGGGTGTCGTTCGTGACCACGGGCGGCAGGTAAGTGGGCAGCAGCGCCGACCAGATCAGCGTGCGGGTGTCGCTGCTGAACAGCGCGGCGCGCTGCACGCCGCTGCACTCGCTGAGCAGCAGCAGCCGGGTGCGCGCGGCGTCCTGCGCGGCCTGCGTGTAGCAGGGCGTGAAGCCGGGCTCCGCGAACGGCTGGGCGTTCGTGCCGCCCGGGTCGCGCGTCTCGGCGCCGTCACTGCGGACGGTGATCAGGCGCCGCGCGCCGCTGGCGGGCAGGACGTCCACGCCGCCCGTGAGGGCCACGGTGTTCACGCTGCCGCCGTCGGTGTTCAGGGCCCGCAGCTGCGTGGCGCGGCCCGTGACGTCCGTGTTGGTCAGGACGCCCAGCTGCACGGCGTACTGCACCTCCTCGGTTCCGGTGCAGGCCGTCACGAGGGCCGGAAGCAGGGCAGAGAGAAGCAGGGCAGGGATGCGTCGGCGCACGGGAAACCTCCGGGGTCAGGGCAGGGTGGGAATCAGGGGGATGCTCGCACCGGTGGGCGTGAGTTCGAACAGCGGGTACCCGGTCTGGCCGGGCAGGCCCACCGCGACGCGGTAGCGGCGGTTCACGAGGTCCGCCTCGGCCTGCAGCGCCCAGCAGCAGCGGTCGATGGTCAGGCCGATGACAGGCGTCAGTGGGCCGGGCGTCTGGCGCACGCCGTCAATCCACTTGAAGTCCTGTTTCAGGGTGCCGGTCAGGTACGCGCCGGGCCTCTCGCCCGCGCGGCCCAGGCCCAGGTTCACGCGCAGCGGATTCAGCTGCAGGAGGTCGGTGGCGACGTCGTCCGGGTACGTGCCGCTGCGGGTGCGGGTGTACAGGGCGCTGCCGGACACCCAGAAGCGGCTGCCGAACTGCGCCGTTCCGCTGAGCTGCGCGCGGATCAGCTCCGTGCGCTTCTGATCCAGCCCAGGGGTGTTCACGGTCGCGGCGACGGCCAGGCTCTGCCCGGTGCGGGTCAGGTTCAGTTCGCCGCTGAGCTGCGGAGCGGTGAAGCCGCCCCGGCGCAGGTCGTACGCGCCGCCGTACTTGATGAGCCAGCTGTCGCGGCTGCCGCCGACCGTACCGACACTGAAGTCCAGATTGCCGCTGCTGGTGGCTGCGTCCGGGCGTTGCAGCAGCAGGCTGTGCGACGTCTTCAGTTCGTACTGGCCGCGCCAGCGCAGGGTGTGGTTGCCGCTCAACAGGCCGGTGGTGGGGGTCAGGGTTTCACTGCCGCTGACGGTCAGGGCGTTCAGCACGGTGTCCTGAGAGCGGGCCAGGCTGTAGTTCAGCGTCACGGACGTCAGGCCCGGTTCCCGCAGGGCGTGCGTGGCGGACACGCTGAACGTGTTCGTGCGCACGTCGCCGGTCACGGCGGCCGTGACGGTCAGGGGGCGCGGGCCGGTCGCCAGGGTGTACCCGCCCGAGGCGCTCAGGCTGAGGCTCGGTGCGGGCCAGGCGCTGCTGCGGGTCGCGGTGGCCGGGCGGGCAGGGGTGGTGGCCGTGGCGGGCTGCGCGGGCGTGACCGTGACCTTCCCGCTGTCCGGGTCGGCCAGGGTGGCGCTGAAGCTCACGTCTTCCAGGGTGCGCTTGTCGGGGTTCACCTGCGCGCTGGCGGTCAGGCTCAGGGGGCGACGGTTCACGCCCAGGCTGAAGGTGGCGTTGCCCTGCTGCTCACTGCTCAGGAACAGGTCGCGGGTGTAGGACACGCCGAAACTCACGTCCCGGGCGGGAACGGTCGAGAGGTTCAGGGTGATCGGCGCGGACAGCACCCGGCCGCCCAGCGCGTCGAACGCGAAGGGGCTGGTGCCCTCGATCCGCAGGTACTTGGCGGTCAGACTGACCGAGTTCGAGCCCGCCCAGCGCTGCGTGAGGGTGCCGGTCAGGTTCAGGTCCACGGTGCGCGCCCCGGTGCCGTAGTACCGCCCGGTGAAGGTGTTGCTCAGGCTCAGGTCCGCGTCCCTCCAGGGTTTGACGGTGTACGCGAGGCTGTGCTGCTCCTCCAGGCGACTGGTGGTGACATTGGGCCCCTGCGTCGTGGCACTGGGTGAACGGGGGTTGCTGGCCGCCGTGTAGGTGCCCGCCGTGACCTTCACGTCCGCGCTGAACGGCCCGTTGGTGTACGGCTTGGGGTCCACGATGACCTCGGGGCGTTTCAGCGTGCGGTCCAGCGCCCCGGTGGGAGCCGGTCCGAAGCGGTCCACGTAGTTCAGCGCCGCCGTGAACAGCGGGTACTCCACGTTCGCGCCGAACTCCACGGTCGTCACGCCCCGCTGCGGGTCGGTGGCGCCGCGCCCGATATCGCGCTGCGTGACGCTCAGGCTGTAGTCCAGGTCACGCACCGCCAGCGTCAGCGGCACGCGGCCCTTCACGCTGAAGTCCAGGTTCACGTCCCGGCCCGTCTGCCCCACGGGTCGCGGTTCGGCCAGCAGGTCCAGGTTCACGCGGTCCACGAACGGTACCGGCGCGTATGACCGCAGCGCCACCCCCACCCCGATGCTGGGGTCGCGGTTCTCGTAGTACCGCAGGCGGGTGGTGCCCAGCGTGTTGCCGCCCACGCTGAACGGCAGGTCGGCCAGGACGGTCAGGCCGTCCACGGCGTCCCGCCCGACCTCCAGGCGCGGCTGGCGGTCCTTGTCGTTCAGGGGCAGCACCAGCACGGGCAGGAACAGCACGGGAATGTCGGCCAGCAGCAGCTGCGCGTTGTACGCGATCAGCCGGTCGCCGGGGTACACGATCAGCCGCTCGGCGCGGAACGCGTAGTCGTTCGGGGTGCGGCCGCAGCGGGCGCAGGTCGTGAAGTACCCGCCGGTGGCGCGCAGCTGCCCCGGAATGCGGTCCACCTCCTGCCCGCGGATCTCCAGGCGGGCGTCGCTGATCAGGACGTCCTCGCCGCTGACCTGCTCCTTGCCGAGTTCCACGACGAGGTTCTCGCCGCGGATGTCCTCGCCGTCCTTCGCGCTGCGGTACGACGCCGCGCCGATCAGGGTCAGGGTGCGCCGCGTGCGGTTGAACTCCACCCGCTTTGCGCGGACCACGTCGTCATCGACGCGCAGTTCCACGTTCTCGCCGCTGATGACCACGAGTTCCTGGCCGTCCACCTGCCGCAGTTCCAGCGTGTCCGCCGAGACGATCTTCACCGTGCGGGCCTGCGCGCCGCCCAGCGCCAGCAGGCCCAGCGCCAGCAGCGCCGCGCGCACCCGCGCTCCCCGGCGACGACCCGCCCTGCTGCCCGCGCGGCTCACGGCGTCGCCCCGCGCCCGGCCGCGACCACGTCCTGCGGCGCCGATCCCCACACCGGCGTGGGCGTCAGCGCAGGAGTCGGGAGTGCCGCCTGCACGCCCAGCGCGGGCCGCTGCTCCCCGGCGTCGGCGGTCAGGGTGGCCAGCTGCGTGCCCGGGTAGTAGAAGCCCAGGACGTGCAGGTGGCTGTACCCGGCGTTCGCCAGGCCCAGCGCCCCGTACTGCGACAGGCCCACGCCGTGCCCGCTGCCGCTGCCGGTCAGGACCAGCGGATTCAGGCCCGAGAGGGTCACGCGGGTCGCGGGGGCGCCCAGGGCTCTCACGAAGCCCCCGGCGTTCGCGCCCGTCAGTTTCCCGCTGCCGGTGGCGCCCACGAACGTGATCTCCAGTGGGCGGCCCGACTCGCTGACGCGCGTGACGGTCACGCCTCGCAGGGCGCCGACGCGCACCCCGGCGTTCCCGGCGGCCTCCTGCACGCGGGTCAGGGGGACCTCCAGCTGCCAGCGGGCGCGCGGGCCGCCCGCCGTGAACGGGTCCGCCTTCGCGGGCAGGTACGGGAGATCCTTCCCCCACACCTCACCGCTGGACGCCGTGAACCCCCCGTTGTCACTGCTGAAGAAGGTACTGGCGGGCTTCCCGCCGAACGCGACGACCTGCGCGCGCGTCGCCGCGATTGCCGCGTCCGCCTGCGGCTTCTCGGCCGCCACACCCCCGTACACCTGACAGGCGTCCGTGGCGCAGGTGTCGAACGGTGTAGCGGGGTTGATGCGCGCCGTGACGTACGTCCGCGCGATGACCGCCTGCGCCTGCACCGCCGCCGCCGGCCACGAGGCGGGCATCTCGGCCGGCACGACACCGCGCAGGTAGTCCTCGAGGTCCACGACGTTGATGCCCTGCACGCCGCCCTTCTCAGCGCGCAGCTGCACCCCGCCGCGGTAGGTCTTCCCGGCGATCTCCACGGCGCTGCCCGCGCTGGGCGGCAGGTACAGCGTGGCGCTGCCCGTCGACTGCCCGTTTAGGGTGAGCTGCGCGCCCGCCGCTCCGACCGTCCAGGCCTGCACCGGAAGCGGCGTGGTCGCGGGAGGCCCCGGCACGTTCAGCGCTCCGGTGGCCGGTGCGGGCGCAGCCACGCGCACCGTCAGCTGCGGCGCGCTGGCCACCAGCACCCGCACGTTCAGCGCTGACGCCCCAGAGCCCAGCAGCACCCCGCCGCACACCGCAGCGCCAACACGCAGACATGAACGCATGATCAACGCCGAGTATACGCACCCCCACCCCCGCCCGCCTGACAGGCGCGTGAGAACGGGCGATCATGCCCGCATGACCACCCCCACCCCTGGCCGCGTGTGGGCCCACGTCGGCCAGCCGTTCGCGCCTGACGCGCCCTACGACGTATTGATCCTCGGCGCGGGCCGCATGGGCAGCGCCCTGGCCCTCGCCCTTCACGACCATGCGCCCAGCCTCCGCACCCTGCTGGTCGAGGAGGGCGGCCTGCCGAACGAGGACGGCGCGACCATCCTCGCCCCCGGCCTCTGGACGCTGGCCCACCTGCCCGACGCGCAGCACGACGCCGCCCGCTGGACCCTGAACCGGTTGCGGGACCTGCTCGGGGACGACCTTCAGGCCCGTCCGTACCTGAACCTGCACGACAGGCCCACCCCCGGCACGCAGCCCACCCGCGACCTGCTCGCCACGCACCCACAGAGCCTCGCGCTGCTCGACCCGGACCTCCTCCCGCACGCCGAGGCGCACGAGGCGCACCTGTACCGCCCCGGGACCCTCGCGCAGACCGCCGCGCAGACGGCCATCCGGCGCGGCACCGACCTCATGCTGAACACCCGCGCCACCCCCCACCCCGGCGGGCGCGTCACGCTGGAACGCCTGACCGTCACGAACACCCATCAGATCGTCACGCACGAGACCCACACCCTCCACGCGCCCCTGGTCGTCCTCGCCACCGGCGCGAGCGCCCCCGCGCAGGCCGAGCACCACCTGGGCCTCCACACCCGCCACGCCCGCGCGTACCGGCAGACCCCGCACCTCGACGCGCCCAGCACCCCTGACGCGCCCGTCCTGCACGCCCGCGGCCTCACGCTGAGGCCCCAGCACGGCGCGTACACCCTCATCCCCACCATCCACCACCGCGACCCGCACGGGTACACCCCGCAGGGCGGTCACCTGACCGGCGTGCCCACTGGCCTGCGCCGCGAAACCCTGGAGGACCTCGTGGGCCTCATGGACGCCGTCCCCGCCCTCGCCACCAGTGAATTGCACCTGGGCCGCAGCCTCGCCGACATTCCCGGCGCGTGGCTCGCCCTCCCCCACGGACAACCCGACGCCCCACCCACCCACCAGCGCCTCGACGACCACACCCACCTCCTCCTCGGCGGCCCCCACGCCGACACCCTCGGACTCTGGACCGCGGACGCACTGGCGCGGGAGATCGCGGGGGGAAGTAGGCAGTAGGGAGTGGGAAGTGGGAAGGGCAACTCCTCAGTCAGCTGCGCTGACAGCTCCACTTGAAGGGGAGCCTCACCCCCTGCTTCTGCCGAAGCGAGAAAAGTCGCTCAGCCGCCCGAAGCGTCCCACCACACCGAGTCACCGCCGACTGCCACTGGCCGTCGTGCGCGCAGCGCGCGGGCCTGAGAGGGTGGCGGAGGATGGCGTCGAAGCCGGACACATCACCGCCCACCACACCTCCGCCGCACGAGTCAAAACTCTTGCCCAGTGCAACGTAGGCCCCCCCTGCCCCCCTGGGGTAGGGGGCTGGGGGGTGGGGCCGCCCGCCGCGAACTGCAGCCCACAGCTCCCTTGTCTACCCCTTCCCCACCACGCGACGACCCCCACGCCTAAGCTGTCGGTCATGAGAGATGCGCGAATTACGGGTTGGTCAGGGGTGAACGCCTGACGGCCTGCGCGCTGCCATTCGTCCCCCGCCGTCCGGTGGGGGTTTTTCTTTTCGGATTCAGACAGAGGGGTGATCGGGTGTGACGCAGGTTCGGGATTTCAAGCCGGGTGAGCTGGACGCGATGGATGTGTTGCGGTTGGCGTTGACGAGCAAGGTGTATGGGGCGGCGGTGGAGACGCCGGTGAGTGAGACGCCGCGTCTGAGTGCGCGCCTGGGGAACCGGGTGTTGTTGAAGCGGGAGGATCAGCAGCCGATCTTCTCGTTCAAGTTGCGGGGGGCGTACAACAAGATGGCTCAGTTGACGCCGGTGGAGCGGGCGCGGGGGGTGATCTGTGCGTCGGCGGGGAATCATGCGCAGGGGGTGGCGTTCGCGGCGGAGCGGTTGGGGGTGCGGGCGGTGATCGTGATGCCGGCGACGACGCCGGAGATCAAGGTGGGGGCGTGCCGGGCGCGGGGGGCGGAGGTGGTGCTGTTCGGGGATAGTTTCAGTGATGCGGAGGCGCGGGCGTTCGAGTTGCAGCGCGAGCTGGGGCTGACGTTCGTGCATCCGTATGATGATCCGCTGGTGCTGGCGGGGCAGGGGACGGTGGCGTTGGAGGTGCTGCGGCAGGTGGAGGTGGATGGGCCGCTGACGGTGTTCGTGCCGGTGGGGGGTGGCGGGTTGATCGCGGGGGTGGCGGGGGTGCTGAAGGCGCTGCGGCCGGATATCCGGGTGGTGGGGGTGGAGCCGGAGGACAGTGACGCGATGTTCCAGTCGGTGCAGGCCGGGGAGCGGGTGCGGCTGGAGTCGGTGGGGATTTTCGTGGATGGCGTGGCGGTGAAGCAGGTGGGGGCGTTCACGTTCGATCTGACGCGCCGGTACGTGGACGACTGGGTGCGGGTGAATACGGATGAGGTGTGCGCGGCGATCAAGGACGTGTTCGATGACACGCGGGCGGTGATGGAGCCGGCGGGGGCGCTGGCGGTGGCGGGCCTGAAGCGGTTCGTGCAGGAGCGGGGCGTGCGCGGCGAGACGCTGGTGGCGTTGACGTGTGGCGCGAACGTGAATTTTGACCGGCTCAGGCACGTGGCGGAGCGGGCGGAGATCGGGGAGCGGCGGGAGGCGATCTTCGCGGTGACGATCCCGGAGCGGCCTGGGGCGTTCCGGGAGTTCATTGAGGTGGTGGGCGCGCGGGCGATCACGGAGTTCAATTACCGGTTCGCGCCGCGTGCGCAGGCGCAGATTTTCGTGGGGGTGCAGCTGGCGGCGCCGGGGCAGCGGGCGGAGTTGCGGGGCGAGCTGGTGTCGCGTGGGTACGCGGTGCTGGACCTGACGGACGACGAGCTGGCGAAGGTACATGTGCGGCACATGGTGGGGGGCCGGGCGCCGGAGGCGACGGATGAGCGGGTGTATTCATTCACGTTCCCGGAGCGGCCGGGGGCGCTGCTGGAGTTCCTGACGCACCTGCATGGGCGGTGGAACATCAGTCTGTTCCACTACCGGAATCACGGGTCGGCGCACGGGCGGGTGCTGGCGGGCGTGCAGGTGCCGCCCGGTGATGCGGCGGAGTTCGCGGCGTTTCTGGCGGGGGTGGGGTACCCGGCGGTGGACATGACGGCCAATCCGGCGTACCGGCTCTTCCTGACCTGAGGTGGCGCGGTGGGTGAAGGGGGGGTGGGGGTGTCCTCACCCCGTGCGGGGGCGGGTGTGTCGTGATGAGGCATGACGAACTCCAGCGGGTTGGGCAATGTGGTGTGTCTCAGTGGAGCGTGGCGTGGCGAGTCGACGGATCCGCAGCGGTCGTTTCAGGGCGAGGTGTCCAGATCCGATCTGGAAGCGCTCCCAGTGGGCACGGCGGTCGAGGTGGCCTTTCAGGACAGTGGCCGCCGCGTGACCGGCCCCGGCGAGCACGGTACGTACACCCTGCGCGCCGCCGGGCGCAGCTGGACCCTGTCACGCTTCACGCAACACGCCAGTCAGGCCGGACAGAGCCGCGATGACCGTACCCCCGCCAGCGAGTGGGAAGCTGAACTGATCGTGGGGTGACGGCCCACATGCCGACCGGGTCCGCACTCGGGGACCTGGGCGGCGTTGCTATGGTGCTCGCATGACGCGACTGGGTGGTCGGGGCGGGCGGGTTCAGCGGCGGGGACTCTCGTGAAGCCGGGGGCGCGAGGGGCGGCGGTGGGGGCCGCGGCGGGCGTGCTGTACGGGTTGCTGGTGTACGTGTGGCTGCACGTGCTGAACGGCCCGCAGGAGGCCGGGGCGGGCGTGATGGTGGCGTCGTACCTGTTTCTGGTGCCGCTGGTGCTGGGGCTGCTGTCGGTGACCCTGACCTTCCGGCAGGCGCACCGGCCGGAGCGTTCGGACGAGGAAGGGAAGGACGCAGAGGGGACGGGCGCCGCCGGTACGGACGCGTTCGGGGAGCCGCTGGCGCGGCCTGTGGGGCCGACGCTGCTGAACGTGCTGGGGGTGGCGTCGCTGAGCACAGGGGTGTTCCTGGTAGTGGCGCTGGTGCTGGGCTTCGAGGGGGTGCTGTGCGCGTTCGTGGCGGCCCCGGTGATGTTCGTGATGGCGTGGCTGGGCGCGTTGATCGCGTTCTGGACGCGGCTGTGGGCGGCGCGGGGGCGGGCGGGGGCGCTGCTGCTGTCGGCGACGCTTCCGGCGCTACTGGGGCCGCTGGAGGGTCGGGTGGCGCCGCCCACCATGTACCGGACGGTGACGAACACCGTGCTGGTGCAGGCGTCGCCTGCGGTGGTGTGGGCGCAGGTTCGCAGCGTGCCGCGCATCGAGGACCGGGAGGTGACGGCCGGGTGGGCGCACGCGGTGGGGTTGCCCCGCCCGCGGGCGGCGGTGCTGGACCGGGACGGGGTGGGCGCGGTCCGCGTGGCGACGTTCGACGGGGGGCTGTCGTTCCGGGAGACGGTGACGGACTGGGTGCCGGGTCGGCTGCTGTCGTTCCGGATTCAAGCGCAGGATCCGGGGGGGCTGGATCCGCACGTGCGGGTGGGCGGGCGGTTCTTTGACGTGCTGAGCGGCACGTACCGCCTTGAGGAATTGCGGCCCGGCGTGACGCTGGTGCACCTGAGCAGCACGCAGCGCGTCTCGACGCCGTTCAATGGGTACGCGGCGTGGTTCACGCAGGCGATCATGCTGGACCTGCAGCGCACGATTCTGGATGTCGTGCGGGACCGTTCGGAACGGGTGGCCGGGACGGGCGTGGGGCGGCTGTGACCCGCCGGGGCAGGCGTGGGGGTCTGAAGGGCCGCTGAACTTCATTCCCATCCTGGGCTGGGGTGGGGGTGGCACGGTGGGGTATGACCGAAACCATGATCCGGGAGTGCATCGACGCGTGTCTGGCCTGCGTGGAGGCGTGCGAGGCGTGCGCGACGGCGTGCCTGGCCGAGCCGCATCTCGACATAATGCGGGCGTGTGTCCGGCTGGACCGGGACTGCGCGGACGTGTGCGCGTTGACGGCGCGGCTGTTGATGCGCGGCAGTGACCTGCACATGCAGGCGTGTGCGCTGTGTGCCGAGGCGTGCGAGGCCTGCGCGGCGGAGTGCGGGCAGCATGAGCATGATCACTGCCAGCGCTGCGCGGAGGCGTGCCGTCAGTGCGCGGAAGTATGCCGGAAGATGGCGGCCTGAACCCGGCTTCCTGATCGGGGTCAGGTGGGCGGTGGGGGTGGGTGTGCCGGGGTGGTCAGGGGTGGACGCGAGTTTCGCTTTGGCCTATACTTCGGCGAGGTTGTTATGCCCATAGCAGAAATCATCAGTGTCGGCACCGAGTTGCTGTTCGGCGAAATCGTCGACAGCAACGCCGCGTTCCTCGCCCGTGAACTGGGCGCGCGCGGCCTGACGCTGCACCACAAATCCGTCGTCGGGGACAACCTCGGTCGACTTCAGGCGGCCATCGAACGGGCGCTGGACCGCGCCGACCTGCTCATCCTAGGCGGCGGCCTGGGCCCCACCGACGACGACCTGACCCGCGAGGCCATCGCCGCCGCACTGAACGAGACGCCGCAGGTGGACGAGGCGCAGCTGATCCACCTGCGCGGCCTGTTCGAGGCGCGCGGCCGGGCCATGCCCGACACGAACCGCAAGCAGGCGTGGCTGATCCCGTCCGCCGAGGCGCTGCCCAACCCGGTCGGCACCGCGCCGGGCTGGTTCGTCCGCACCACTCGCGGCGGGCAGCCGAAACTGATCGCGGCGCTGCCCGGCCCGCCGCGCGAGATGCGCCGCATGTGGACCGAGCAGGTCCTGTCGCGCCTGCCGCTGCCCACAACGGCGCTGGAGCACGTCACCGTCCACACGCACGGCATCGGCGAGAGCCTGATCGCCGAGCGGCTGGGGCACCTGACCCGGCAGGCGAACCCCAGTGTCGCCACGTACGCCCGCCTGACCGGCGTGGACGTGCGCGTGGCGGCCAGCGCCCCCACCTCCGATGAGGCCCGCGCGCAGCTGACCCCCGTGCTGGACGAGGTGCGCGGCGTGCTGCGCGAGTGGACCTGGGGCGAGGACGACCAGACCCTGGCGGGCACCGTGCAGGCCGCCCTAGCCGGGCGGACCCTGGGCGTGATCGAGGCGGGCAGCGCGGGCGTGCTGTGCACCCTGCTGGCCGAGCAGCCGGGATTTCTGGACGCGGCGGTCACGCAGGATCACCGCCGCCTGATCACGCTGGGCCTGACCCCCGTAACGTTGCAGGGGGACGGGCTGGTCAGCGAGGCGGGCGCGCGGGAACTGGCCGCCGGGGCGCGCGAGCACCTGGGGGCCAACCTGGGCCTCGCGGTGGTCGTGTGCACCAGTGGCGAGGGGGCCGGGCAGGCGCATGTCGCGCTGAGTGACGGCGCGCGGGTCGCCGCAGCGGGCCTGAACTGGCCGGGCGATCCGGCCCAGCTGCGCGAGCGGGCCGCGGCAGCGGCGCTGGCCCTCGCGGCCCGCACCCTGCCAGGATGGACCCCATGACCGACCCCCGCCCGAAACGCCCCGCCCGTCCCACCAGCCAGCCCGGACCCAAAGCTGGCGCCCGGCCCGGCCCGAAAGCTGCCGGGAAGGGACGCGGCGCGCCCGACACCCACACCCCCATCACGCAGCGCCTCTTCTTCGCGCTGCCCGTCCCGGCGGACGTCACGCCCGCACTCGTCGCGGCGCAGGGGAAACTGCGCGGCAACTGGCGCTCGGTCCCGGCAGACCAGATGCACGTCACGCTGGCGTACCTCCCGGCCGTCCCGCACGACCGGGTGGACGACCTGAAGAAGCTCGGCACGCGCCTCTTCACGGACGCCGCGCCGCTGGACCTGAAACTGCGCGGCACCGGGTACTTCCCCAACGAGGGCAGCCCCCGCGTGTGGTTCGTGAAGGTCGAAGCCGAGGGCCTGAACGAACTGGCCGCCGCGCTGCGCGCAGAAATCCAGGCACTCGGCCTGAGCACCGACGACCTCCCCTTCAAGGCGCACGTCACGCTGGCCCGCAAGAAAGGCCCCGCGCCGCGCGTCCCCCCGATCCTCTTCCCCAAACACTGGACGGCCGGCAGCGCCGGGCTGCACCGCAGCATCCTGCGCAAGACCGGCCCCATTCACGAAACCGTCAGCACCTTCCGCCTGCGCGGCACACCCGCCACCCCCGCCCCCGCGACCGAACCGGCCCCGGACGAGGCTATCCAGGAGACGCCATGAGCAAAGAAAAAGACATCACCGCCGCCCCCACCGACGCCAAGGAACGCGCCAAGGCCATCGAGACCGCCATGAGCCAGATCGAGAAGGCGTTCGGCAAGGGCTCGATCATGAAACTCGGCGCCGAGAGCAAACTCGACGTGCAGGCCGTCAGCACCGGCAGCCTGTCACTCGACCTCGCGCTGGGCGTGGGCGGCGTACCCAAGGGCCGCGTCACCGAGATCTACGGCCCGGAATCCGGCGGCAAGACCACCCTGGCGCTGAGCATCGTCGCGCAGTCCCAGAAGGCCGGCGGCACCTGCGCGTTCATCGACGCCGAGCACGCCCTGGACCCCGTGTACGCCCGCGCGCTGGGCGTGAACACCGACGAACTGCTCGTCTCGCAGCCCGACAACGGCGAGCAGGCGCTGGAAATCATGGAGCTCCTCGTGCGCAGCGGCGCCGTGGACGTCGTCGTCGTGGACTCCGTGGCCGCCCTGACACCCCGCGCGGAAATCGAGGGGGAGATGGGCGACAGCCTCCCCGGCCTGCAAGCCCGCCTGATGAGCCAGGCGCTGCGCAAACTCACCGCAATCCTCAGCAAGACCGGCACCGCCGCCATCTTCATCAACCAGGTCCGCGAGAAGATCGGCGTGATGTACGGCAACCCCGAAACCACCACCGGCGGCCGCGCCCTGAAGTTCTACTCCAGCGTCCGCCTGGACGTCCGCAAGATCGGCCAGCCCGTCAAGATGGGCAACGACGCCATCGGCAACACCGTCAAGGTCAAGACCGTCAAGAACAAGGTCGCGCCGCCCTTCAAGGAAGTCGAACTGACCCTGATGTACGGCAAGGGCTTCGACCAACTTTCAGACCTCGTGACGCTCGCCAGCGACATGGAGATCATCAAGAAGGCCGGATCGTTCTACTCCTACAACGACGAACGCATCGGCCAGGGCAAGGAGAAGGCCATCGCGTACATCGCCGAGCGCCCCGAGATGGAAGCCGAGATCCGCACCCGCGTCCTCGGCGCGATCAAGGACGGCCGCGACCCGCTGGCCGCCGTGCCCACCGTCGCGGAGTAAGGTCGATCGTTGAAAGTTGATGGGTAATGGAGGGGGGAGGCCTGCGGGTCTCCCCTCTTCCATGCGCCTAGCGGGTCTGCCAGACGGTGATGGTGTCCGCCGGGGCGAGCGTCAGGCTGCGCTCCGCGTCCTCCCCGGGGTAGTTCACGTCCTCCTGCACGACGTTCCACCCAGTCTTCAGGGGCAACTCGACGCTGAGCCGTTCGGGCATCGCCTGCTCTGGCACGCAGCGGGTCTCGCCGTTGACCGTCACGTCCGCCGCGCTGAATACCACCCGCTGGAACCGCAGGCGGCCGTCCATGTCCGGCTGGCCGTCCAGCAGGTTCGCCTCGGTGTTCAGGACCATCGCGGGTTGCCACAGGTCCTCACCCACGATGCTGCCCACGCTGGGGAACGTCCGCCCGGCCGCGGCCACCCGCAGTTCGTTCAGTGGGAACACCTGCGCCGCCGGGTCGCCCAGCGTGATCTTCCCGCTGCGGGTCACGCAGCCCAGCGGCTCCAAGTTCAGCCACTCCGCGAGCGGCACCAGCGAGCCCGCCAGCCGCGCCGGGTCGGGCAGAGGCAGCGTCAGGTCCCCCGCCGCGCCGAGCGTCCCGCGCGCCGCCTGAATCCGGCGGTCGTCCCCGCCGGGGAACTCCAGCAGCAGCCCCACCGAACCCGCCCCGTCCGCCCAGCCGGGCACCACGCCGCGCAGCACCGGCGCGGCAGGCTGCGCGCCCACCACCCCGGTCAGGAGGGCCGCCCACACCGCCACCGTCGTCCTTCGCACGGCTCCAGCGTACGCCGCCCGGCCTACGCGCGGATGCCACTTTCGGCGGATGCCCGCACAGGCCCGCGCCCGGCAGAGTGGAGGCACGCCAGCCTCACGGGTCTCCGCACGGGAGACACGCCACGCGCCCCGCGCGGCATGGTGACGGCCCCCACCCGGGTGAAGGTGGGGGCCGTGTCCGGACTGCCGTTTATTTGCGGATGAATTTCCAGGCGGTGGGCAGCAGCAGCGCGGCCAGCAGCAGTTTGATGGTGTCCCCGATGATGAAGGGGGTCAGGCCGGCGGTCAGGAGCGCGCCGCCCTTCAGGCCGGTCAGCGCGCCCAGCACCGGGAGGCCCACGGCGTAGATGAGGGCGCTGCCCGCGAGCATGGCGAGGCAGGTGCCGAGGAACTTGCGGTCCAGTGCGTAGCGTTCCACCAGGAAGCCGACGAGGGCGGCGGCCAGCGGGTAGCTGAACAGGTAGCCGATGCTGGCGCGCAGGCCGGTCCCGGCGGCGTTCATCAGTCCGGCGGACCCGCCTGCCAGGACGGGCAGTCCGGCGGCCCCGGCGGCGACGTACACGGCCAGCGCCGCCAGCGCGCGTTTCCAGCCGAGGGCCGCGCCGACGAGCAGCACGCCGAGCGTCTGCAGGGTCAGCGGCACGGGCTTGAGGGGCACCTCGGCCTGGGCGAGCACGGCGACGAACGCGGCGCCGCCCACGACGAGCAGCACGTCGCGCAGGAGGCTGGGGGTGGGGGCGAGCTGGCGGGCGAGGGTGGGGTGGGTCAGGGTCATGGGGTCCTCCGGTGTGGGGGTGGGGGGCGTCAGGTGAGGGTGCCGATGAGCTGCACGTCGCCCGCACCGACGGTGAGGGGTCCGGCGGGCGTCTGCACGATCAGGCTGCCGCTGGGGTCGAGGTCGAGGGCGGTGCCGTCCACGGGGCCGTGCGGGGTCTGCACACGCACGGGCTGCCCGAGGGTGACGCTGGCCTCACGCCACGCGCGCAGCACCTCGTGCGGCGGGGCGTCCAGCCAGGTGTGCAGTTCCCGCAGCAGGTCCGTCAGGAGGTCCGCGCGGGTCAGGTCGGGGCGGAACTCGCGCAGGTGCGCGGCCCCGTCCGGCGCGGCGCTGACGTTCACGCCGATGCCCAGCACCGCCCGGCGGGCCTCCTCGCCGCGCAGGTCGGCTTCCAGCAGGATGCCCGCCAGTTTGCGGCGGTCCGGGGCGAGCAGGTCGTTCGGCCACTTCAGGCCCCCCATGCCCGCCGCGCGGGCCAGCGCGACGCCCGCCGCCAGGGGCAGCAGCGCCAGGTGCGGGAGGCTGAGCGGGCCGCCGCCGGGACCGTGCCGCAGCAGGACGCTGAACACCAGCGTGCCGTGCGTGGTGTCCCAGGCGCGCCCGCGCCGCCCGCGCCCGGCGGTCTGCCGTTCGGCGGTCAGGACCGCGCCGTGCGGGGCGGGATCGTGGGCCTCGTCCGCCCAGGCGCGCAGGGCGTCCTGGGTGCTCGTCACGGTGCCGTGGTAGCGGAGCGCGGCCCCCATCAGCCCGGTCGGCGTGACCTGCGCGGGCGCGGGGGCGTCGGGGTGCAGGGCATACCCGGCGCGGCTGACCTGCACGGGAACCCCGTCCTCCTGCAGGCGGCGGGCCAGGGTGTTGACCGTCACGCGGTTCACGCCCAGTCGCGCGCCCAGCGCGTCCCCGGTCTGGGGCTGCGTGGTCAGGAGGGGCAGGAGGCGCTCGGGCATGGTCGTTCAGTGTTGTACGCGCCTGACTGAACGAAAGCAATGAACCCGGTTCAAGGAAGCGACCCGCATGACGGGACGACGGGGAGTAGGGAGTGGGTTGTGGGAAGTGGGTCGGCGGCCTCACCCGGCACGCCGACGGGTGGCCAGGCTCGCCTCCAGAGAACCGCTTCCGACCGACACCCTTCAGCCCACTGCCTACTTCCCACGACCCCCTTTGTCACGCCCGTCATCGGCGCGTCAGGCGGCGTTTGGTAGACTGCGCGCATGACGATGGTGCGGCAGACCAAGCAGCGGGCAGCGGTGATCGACGTGCTGCGCTCGGCCCGGTCCCATCCGGACGCCGCGTGGATTCACGCGCAGGTGCGCGAGCAGCTGCCCAGCGTGAGCCTGGGGACCGTGTACCGCACGCTGGACGCCCTGGTGCGTGACGGGGTGGTCGTGACGCTGGAACGCGCCGGGCAGGCCACCCGTTACGACTGGCGCGAGGGCGACGCCCACCACCACGCCGTGTGCCGCAGCTGCGGCGCGATCTTCGACGTGGACGCCGGGGACGTGCCCGCCGTGCCCGCCTCGGCGCTGCCCGCCGGGTTCCAGGTGACGGACGTCCGCCTGGAATTCATGGGCGTCTGCCCCGCCTGCCAGACGCAGAACTGAAGAACTGGATCGGCCCCCCCTCCCCTGCTCCGTGCAGGCCGAGGGGGAGCATTGCGCTGGGTTGCGGGACGCCTTGCCTGGGGGGCGGGCGGTAGGCTGCGCGGGTGACCGTGCCGCCCACCCAGCCTGACGCTCCGGAGTTTCCGGTGTACACCGCCCGTTCGTTCCTGCCGACGTTCCTGCTGGGGTGGGGGCTGGGCGCGGCGCTGACGTTCGCGGTGCGGGGGCTGGGCGGCGCCCTGCTGAGCGACCCGTGCGAGGGGCACACGATCCTGGCACTGCTGGTGCCGCTGCTGCTGGGGCCGGGCGGGCTGGCGTTCACGGCGCTGCACTGGCGGCGCCCGGCCCGCGCGGCGCTGGGCCTGGGGCTGGTCGTGGCGTCCCTGATGCCCGCGCTGTTCGTGGGCGCGCAGGACATCGGCGGCCTGCGCCGCACCGGCTGCGCCGGGGGGTACGTGGTGATCTCCGAGGTGGTCAGCGGCCAGCGGGGCGAGAGCATCAGCACGCTGGCCCTCGCGGCGGGGACCGAGCGGACCCTGACGGCCCGCGTGGGCGGCTACACCCGCCAGACGCACCCCGGGCTGTTCACGGTGAGTGGCGCGGCCAGCACGCCCGGCGTGGTCGTCACGACCTCCCGCACGGAGGTGCATGCGGGTGAGGACTTCACGGTGACGGTGCGGGTTCTGCCGAACACGCCCGTGAACTCGTACACGGCGGGCGTGAATGCCGTGATCACGCAGGGCGGGAAGCGCATCCCAGCCAGTGGCACGCTGGAACTGAACGTCCGTCCCCGCCAGCCCTGAGGGGCGGCCCTCCCGGCGGGCGGTGACCGTCCAGCCGGGGGGCGTGCGCGGCGGGGGGCGGGTGGTACGCTCGGACGGTGAACGTGGCGGAACTCTCCAGTATTGCTTTACAGACGTTCCTGACCATGCTCGTGGTGATGGACCCGATCGGTCTGGCGCCGATCTTCATCGGGCTGGCCGGGAACCGCCCCAGCTTCGAGCGGCGGCGCATGGCGCTGCGTGCCAGCCTGATCGCGGGGATCATCATCCTGCTGTTCGGCCTGTTCGGCCGGGCGCTGCTGGAGCACCTGGGCATCAGCCTCAGTTCGTTCCGGATCGCGGGCGGCATCCTGCTGTTCCTGATCGCGCTGGACATGGTGTTCGCGCGCCCCAGCGGCAGCAAGGAAACCGCCGAGGAGGAACAGGAGGCGCAGGAACGGCAGGACATCAGCGTCTTCCCCTTGGCGATTCCGCTGATCGCGGGCCCGGGAACGCTAGCAAGCATCATGATCCTCGCGGGGGACGCGCACGGCTCGCCGCTGCTGCTGTCGGCGGTGTTCCTGGTGACGGGCGTGGTGCTGCTGCTGTGTTACCTCGCGCTGCGCCTGTCCGGGCAGATCGCCCGCGTGATCGGCCTGACCGGCGTGCACGTCGTCACGCGCGTGCTGGGCGTGCTGCTGGGCGCGCTGGCGGTGCAGTACGTCGCGGACGGCGTCCTGGAACTGCTGCGAGGCGGCCTGAAGACCGGCCTCGGCCTGCTGCGCGCCACCGGACTGGCCTGACGCTCGCGGGGGCGCTACGCCATTCGCCGCACCCGATCCCCAGGGAAAACTAAGCGTGTCAGCGCAACAATCCTCTGACCCCCACGTTTTAGAATCCGGGCATGACTTCCAGAAAGGACGTGCCGGACACCAACCGAACACCTCGGGTCGCCGCTGACCTGAACGCGCCGCGGGTGCTGGTGCTGAACGCGTCCTACGAGCCGCTGCACGTCACCAGCGCCAAGCGGGCCATCACGCTCGTGCAGTACGGCGTGGCGGAAATCCTGGAAGACAGCACCGACGTCGTCCGCTCGCCCAGCACGGTCATGCCAGTCCCCAGCGTGATCCGCCTGCGCCGCTACGTCCGCCGCCCCCGCGTGCACCCCGTGCCGTTCAACCGCCGCAACGTGCTGCGCCGCGACACCTTCACCTGCCAGTACTGCGGCTCGCCGGAGGAACTCACCATGGACCACGTCCTGCCCCGCTCGCGCGGCGGGCGGCACACCTGGGAGAACGTCGTCACCGCGTGCCGCGCCTGCAACCAGCGCAAGGGCAACCGCACCCCCGAGGAAGCCGCCATGCCCCTGCGCACCCGCCCCCGCGCCCCCACCTTCGGCGTGTACGCCCACGGACAGTTCGCCCACTGGCAACCCCAGTGGACCCGCTACCTGGGCGGCTGAAGCGGGGTACGAGGGTCGAGGGTCTGAGAGGCGCACTGCCTCAGACGTTCAGACTCTTCGACTCGCTAGGGTGTGTCGGCCGAGGTGGTGTCAGGAACTCCCGCCGTGCGCTGTGGCAACGTGGAAAAGGTCCACCGGGTGACGTCGAAATCTGACCAAGCATGGTCATTACCGGAGAAGAAGGTGATCTGAAGTCCGCTTTCGAGAGTGAGTGTGAGGCAGGGAACCGCGTTTCTCACCCCGTATGACCACCCGTGAAGGACCTCGCCCCAGAGATCCAGTTCGCGGGCAAGATCACGCAGCGGCCAGAACATCCCGTCCTCAGGAACTGCGAACGCTTCAGGTCCCCTCTCCCAGCGTTGGATGTACAGCATGGGGCCATCGGCAAACATCCGCCACCACTGTCCCTCCACTCGCGCGAAGACCTGATGTGGCGAGTAGACCTGATCGTGCGTCCTGTACTCCTGTCCTACGAGCTGTTCTAAGACCTTCCCGGCAAAATCAGGCCGTTCGCCTTGGAAAACCAGATCGTGGTCATGGGTGCGCACACTTCAGTTTGACCCGTGAACCTGGCTGATACGCCATAAACTGCGGCATGAACCGGGATCAGGCCTTTGAGTTGATGGTGGCGCATACGCCGAGCGTGTCGTTGCAGCGGCACATGCTGAACGTGGAGGCCGCGATGCGCGCCTACGCCCGCCACTGGGGTGAGGACGAGGAGCTGTACGCGGTGGCGGGGCTGCTGCATGACTTCGATTACGAGCTGCACCCGGACGAGCACCCGACCTGGGGCGTGACGTTCCTGCGAGACACCACGGATACGCCGCCTGCCGTGCTGGACGCGATCATGGGGCACGCGGCGTACACCGGGACGCCCCGCGAGTCGCGGCTGTCGCGGACGCTGTTCGCGGTGGATGAACTGACCGGGCTGGTGCAGGCCGCCGCGCTCGTCCGCCCGGACCGGGATGTGCGGCTGGTGGAACTGAGCAGCCTGAAGAAGCGCTTCAAGAACCGCGCTTTTGCGGCGGGCGTGAACCGGGAGGAGGTCGAGCAGGGCGCGCGGGAACTGGGCGTGGACCTGGACGAGCACATGACGCGGGTGCTGCGCGCCATGCAGGACATGCAGCCGGAACCTCAGCCCGGCTGAGCCTCTCCCCTGCCCCGGCCCGCCTGGATGTTGCCTCCAGGCGGGCGTTTTACGTGTCGATCATGCCTGACGCCCGGCTGATGCGCGGCGATCATGGCCCGCTCACGGGGGGGCGCGTACGGTGGGGACACCAGACGGGAAGGCGTCCCAGACGCCAGAACCCCCACCCGCAGGAGGTGAGACCGACTGGCCATCCACCCGCGCCTGTTCACCCTCGATTGCCCGCCCCCGGTCACCCGCCCCGCTCACGACCCACAGGAGATCCGATCATGACCACCCGCACCCTGACCGCCGCCGCCTCCGGCTCCCTCGCCCCCCGTTCCCTGAGTGCGCTGGCCCTGGCGACCCTGAGCCTGGGCGCGCTGATCGCCCCGCAGCGGGCGCTGGCCGCCCCGGCGGACATGACGGGCACCTGGGTGAACAGCAACGTCACGACCAGCGGCATCACCCGCGTGAACGTGACCCGCGCGGCCGGCGGGCAGATGACCGTGAAGGTCTTCGGGCGCTGCCACCCGAACGACTGCGACTGGGGCAGCGCGCCCCTGATCACGTACGGCACGACCGTCAGTGACAGCAATCACTTCACGGCGACCGCCGTGTACGCCAAGGGCTTCGCGACGACCACGCTGGTCCTGAACTTCGGCAGGGGCCGCCTGGACGTGCAGTCGCTGACGCAGTTCACGGACGGCAGCGGGCGGCAGAACTACGCCAGCCGCGACGCCTTCACCCGCTACCGGTAACCACGAAGGGAGGGGCGACGGGCTGACACGCCGGAAACCTTTCCCGGGCACAGTGCGTATCGGGTGGCAGGTGGGTGATCCCCCACCGCGAGCCAGACCCCAACCCCGCTTTCTCTTCGGTCCTTTCAGCGCCGCGCCTCCTGTTCCCGGAGGGGCGGCGCGCGACTGCCCACGCGGGTGTCCGCGCCAGCCGACTGCCTGACCCGCAGCGGGCGGTACCCTGGGCGGCATGACCTCGCCGATCACGCGCATGCAGCAGGCCCTCGCCGCGACCAGCTTGGACGGCTGGCTGGTGTACGACTTCCAGGGCCTCAACCCGCACGCCCGCACCGTGCTGAACCTCCCGAAAGAGGCGTTCCTGACGCGGCGGTTCTTCGTGTGGGTGCCGCGCAGCGGGCAGGCGGTCGTGCTGCACAACCACATCGAGGGCGGCACCTGGGGTGAGATCACGCGCGGCTGGAACGCCGAGCGGCAGGCGTTCGGGTCGCACGCGGAACTGGACGCCGCGCTGCGCGCCGTGATCGCCGGGCGGACCATCGCCATGGAGTACAGCCCCAGTGGCGCCGTGCCGTACGTGAGCCGCGTGGACGCCGGAACCGTCGAGCGGGTGCGGGCCGCCGGGGCCGCCGAGATCCACACGAGTGCCGATCTGCTGCAGTCGTTCCTGGCGTGGAGTGCCGACGATCTGGCCGCGCACGAGCGGGCCGTGGCGGTGCTGATGCAGGCGAAGGACGACGCGTTCCGCCTGATTCACGACCGCCTGCGGGCCGGGCAGCCCGTGACGGAACTGGACGCACAGGCGGTGATCATGCGGCAGATTGACGCGGCGGGCATGCAGGCCGGCCACCCGGTGAACGTGAGTTTCGGCGTGAACGCCGCCGACAGCCACTACGAACCCAGCCCCGAACGCCACGCCACGCTGAGGGGCGGCGAGTGCGTCCTGATCGACCTGTGGGCGCAGGAACCGGGCCGCCCCTTCGCGGACGTCACCTGGGTGGGGTTCGCCGGGCAACCCACGCCCGCGTACCAGAGCGCCTGGGCGGCCGTGGTCGCCGCGCGCGACGCCGCGCTGCGCACCATCCAGGACGGGTACGCCCGCGCGGGCTGGGGCGAGGTGCAGGGCTGGATGGCCGACCGTGCCGCGCGCGACGCCATGGGCCCCGAATGGGAGCCGTTCTTCCTGCACCGCACCGGGCACGACCTGGGCGTCAGCATCCACGGGGCGGGCGCGAACCTCGACGACTACGAGACGCGCGACACCCGCACCCTCACGCCCGGACTGGCCGTGACCATCGAACCCGGCACGTACCCCGCCGCGCAGGGCTTCGGCATCCGCAGCGAGATTGACGTGTACCTCGACCCGCAGACCGGGCCGCGCGTCACGCCGCACACGCAGGCCGCGCCGTTCATCCTCGGCGAAGGGGACTGGGCGCAGGTCCGCGCCCGCGCGTACGGACAGGACTGAATCACATCTGCCGCATGAGTCGGCCTTAAAGCTTCGCTCAGGGTTGCGCGTGCCCCCCACACCTGAACCGCTACCCTGGGGGCATGGCGAACCTCGGCTCCTCCACGATCATGCTCACGGGTGCAGGCGGCGCGCTGGCCACCGCCATCGCACAGGAACTCGACGACGCCGGCGCGCAGATGGTCCTCGTCGGCCGCGGCGACAGCCTCGCGCGCGCCGCGGACCGCTTCCCCGCCACCGAGGTCCTTGACCTGGACCTGCGCGACCCCTCCAGCATCGAGGCGCTCCGCAAGGTCAAGGTCGACACCCTGATCCACACCGTCGGCGCCTGGGCCATGCAGGACGCCCACAAGGCCAGCGAGGACGACTACAACGCCATGTTCGACGCGAACATGCGCACCCTCTTCCACGCCGTGCAGGGCGTCCTGCCGAACATGCTCAAGCAGAAGGACGGCCTGATCATGGGCGTCAGCGCCGGGCAGGCCGCGCACCTCAGCGGCCCCAAGGCCGCGCTGTACACCGCCAGCAAATCTGCCGTCGCCTCCTACGTCCTGAGCCTGCACGACGAACTGAAAGCCAAAGGGGTGCGCGGCATGGTCCTGTACCCCATGGGTGCCATCGACACGCCCAGCAACCGCGACGCCGGGATGGCGTGGGACAGCATGATCGACCCGCGCGGCCTCGCCAAGAGCGTCGCCCACGCCCTGACCCGCCCCGACCGGGCGCACATCACCGAGATCAAGGTCTACCCCGATACCTGAGAGCCGGACGCCTGAGTCCGGACGGCCGTGACGCGCTGAGCCTTCCGTTCAGCGCGTCACGGCGTCATTCATCCGTCGGCGAGGGCGGCCATGAGGGCGGCGGCGTAGCGGACGCCGTTTTCGAAGTCGCGGCGGAGGATGTTCTCGTTGGGGGCGTGGACGCGGCCGCCGATGTTGCCGATGCCGAGGGCGATGACGGGCGCGCCGACGTGCTGCATGAAGGGGTGCATGGGGCCGCTGCCGCCGCTGCTGGGGTTGAGGATGGGGTCGTGTCCGTGGACGTCGCGGGCGACCTGCACGGCGGTTTTCACGAAGGGGTGGTTCAGGTCGCTGCGGGCGGGGTGCTGGTGGCTTTCGAGTTCGACGATCTCGATGTCGCTGAAGCCCTGCTGGTCGAGGTGGGCGCGCAGGAGTTCCACGATGCGGTCGGGGTGCTGGTCGGGGACGAGGCGGAAGTCGAGTTTCACCATGCCCGCAGCGGGCAGGACGGTCTTGCTGCCCTGGCCGTCGTACCCGCCGTGGAAGCCGTTGACGTTCACGACGGGTTTGAGGTTCAGGCGGGTGTGGTACTCGCTCCTCTCCCCCAGGGTGCGGGTCACGTCGTAGGTGTCCCGCAGCGCCTCGCCGGTGCCGGGCAGAGCGGCGATGGCGTCCAGGTCGGCCTGGCTGGGGGGGCGGACGTCGTCGTGGAAGCCGGGGATCAGGACGGTGCCGTCGGGGCCGCGCAGGGAGGCGACGGCGGCGGCGAGGCGCCACAGGGGATTGTCCACGACGGCGCCGTTGCTGCTGTGCAGGTCGCTCGCGGCGACGCGGCAGCGGAGTTCCACGCAGATGATGCCTTTCAGGCCCGCGTACAGCACGGGGCGGCCCTCGGGGGTGATGCTGCCGAATTCCCACCAGACGCCGTCGGCTTTCAGTTCGGCGGCGTGCGCCTCAATGAACGCTTCGAGGCTGGGGCTGCCGACCTCCTCCTCACCCTCGATGAGCCATTTGACCTTCAGGGGCAGGCCGCCGCGCTGCTCTTTCAGGGCGCGCAGTCCGGCGAGGCGGGAGACGAGTTCGCCCTTGTCGTCGCTCGCGCCGCGCCCGTACAGGCGGCTGTCCCGTTCGGTCAGCGTGAAGGGTGGGGTGTCCCAGAGTTCGGCGGGGTCCTCGGGCTGCACGTCGTAGTGGTTGTAGATCAGCAGCGTGAAGGGCCCCTCGCCCGCTTCTGCCAGGAGGATCGGGGCGACCTGTCCGGGGTACTGGCGGACGGTGAAGCCCTCGGCTTCGAGCAGGGTCTGCACGGCCTGGGCGGCGTCCGGGAGATGGCGGCCCTGGGCGGAGACGCTGGGAATGGCGACGAGGTCGGCGAGGTCACGCAGGCCGCGCTCGATGTGGGCCGTGAGGTCGGGTTGGGTCATCCCTGGCAGCGTACGGGATGCGGGGTGGTGACGTGAGGAGGGTCGGGGATGGTGGTGTGCGGGTCAGCTATTGACAACGTTTTCAAGAAGGGGTTAAGTATCGGGTACAGCCCCACACCTGTTTCTGAGCTTCCTCCGCAGCCGTGCGGGGGGCGCGGCCCAGGCCGTATCCTGAGCGCAAGGAGCCTCACGTCATGACCCGCAACGTCACCATCCGAGATATCGCCCGCGAGGCCGGGGTGTCGATCAGCACCGTCTCCCGCGCCCTGAACGGGCAGGTGCCGGTCGCGCCGGACAAGCGTCAGCGCGTGCTGGACGCCACCCGCCGCCTGGGGTACGAACCGAACGCCGCCGCGCAGGGGCTGGTGCGGGGCCGCTCCATGACCGTCGGGATCCTGACGCAGGACATCGCCAGTCCGTTCTACAGCGAGGTCTCACGCGGGATCGACGTGGAACTGGCGGGCAGCGGCTACCAGCCGATCTTCGTGAACGGCCACTGGGAGATTCAGGACGAGGCGGCGGCCATCACGGCCCTGACGCGGCGGCAGGTGGACGCCCTGATCGTGCTGGGCGGCCGCCTGGAGGCCAGTCAGCTGCGGGACCTGCACGCCCGCATGCCGCTGGTCGTGGTGGGTCGGCAGGTGCCGGGCCTCGACGGCGCGTGCCTGAGCGTGGACAACGTGCAGGGCGCGTTCCTGGCGACCACGCATCTGATCCAGCTGGGGCACCGGCGGATCGCGCACGTGGCGGGCATTCCGTCTCAGCGGGACGCGGTGGACCGCCTGGAAGGCTACCGGCTGGCGCTGGCGGCGGCGGGGCTGCCGTTCGATCCGGCCCTGGTGTTCGAGGGAGACTTCCACGAGGGGAGCGGCATCCTGGCGGTCGAGCACTGGCTGGGGCGCGCCGCACCCTTCACGGCGGTGTTCGCGGCGAACGATCAGATGGCGTACGGGGTGGGGCTGGGCCTGTACCGGCGGGGCCTGCGCGTCCCGGAGGACGTGTCACTGGTGGGCTTCGACGACCTGCCGGGGTCGCAGTTCACGCTGCCGCCCCTGACGTCCGTGCATCACCCGGCGCGGGAGATGGGGGAGCTGGCGGCCCGGCACCTGCTGGCACGCCTGAATGATCCGGACGCCGCGGTGGAGCTGCCACACCTGCCGATCACGCTGAGTGTGCGGGAGTCCGTGCGCTTCGCCCGTTCTCCCTGATCCCGGATCACGGTCCCGGATCACGTCCCCTGGAGCCCTGACTGCCCATGCCCTGAGCTTCGTACCCGACTGGTTCCTCACATCCTGCAAACGTTTTCTACTGACGGCCTGCCCTGCGCTGCCGTCCGGAGGTCTGTCATGTCGCACGTCCGTTCTCCCCTTCCCGCCCTGCTGTGCCTGACCGCCTTCCTGAGCGCCTGCGGCCGCGCCCCCGACTCCACGCCCGCCGCGGCCCCGCCCACGCTGGGCGCCCTGGACTACGGCACGAGCGCCCCTCCGGGCAGCAAGGGCGGCCCCACCAACACCAGTGGCGCGCTGCTGAGCCCCGCCTGGACGGCGAACGCCGCCGCGAAGGGCAAACCGCCCACCAACGAGTTCTGGTCGTCGATCATCTTCAAACGCAACGCCGGGAACGCGTACAGCGAGAACATGTTCGCCCATCCCCTCACGCTGCACGCCACTGCGGGCGGGCTGGAGGTCGGGTATCCCACGGCCATGCAGATCGTGGGCGCGCCGGGCCTGGAGAAGTACCAGTATCCGTTCGCGCCGGACTTCACGCTGGGCGTCTCTGGCCTGAACTCGCCCGACACGAAGACCGACGACTGGGGCGACTGGACGATCACCGCCGCCTGGAGCGACGGCACCCGCAGCCTGAAAGCCACCTTCGGGCACGGCCTGCCGTTCGTGTACGCCACGAAGACCGGCGGGAACGCGCAGGTGACGTTCATCGCCGCGCCGACCGTCTGGTCGAACCAGGGCAACGTGCTGGGCGTCACCGTGAACGGCCACCACTACGGCGTGTTCGCCCCCACCGGCGCGACCTGGACGGTGAGCGGCACGACCGCCACGAGCACGCTGGCCGGGAAGGACTACTACTCAGTGGCGGCGCTGCCGGACAACTCGGTCGCCACGCTGAACGACTTCAGGACGTACGCCTACACCTTCGTGACGGGCAGTCAGGTCAGCTGGGCGTACAACGCCGCCAACGCCACCCTGACGAGCACGTACGCCCTGACCACCGCCGCGAAGGAGGGCGCGGCCAGCGGGTCGGTCATGGCGCTGTACCCGCACCAGTGGATGAATTCCGGCAGCGTGAACACCGCCTACACGTACGTGTCGCCGCGCGGGCAGATGAAGGTCGCCAGGGGGGTCAGCAGCTTCACGACCACCCAGAAGTTCCAGGGCGTCCTGCCTTACTTCCCGGACAACGGCGCGGCGAACACCCTGAACAAGACGCAACTGGCGGCGTACGTGAACGAGGCGAACACCAGCGCCACCCTGAACCCCACCGGGGACTCGTACTGGGTGGGCAAGGGCCTGGGCAAACTGGCCGAACTGGTGCCGCTGGCCGCTCAGGTTGGGAACTCGGCGGCGCAGACGGCGTTCCTGGACGCCATCCAGCGCACCCTGCAGGACTGGCTGGACGGACAGGGCAGCAACTACTTCGCGTACAACTCGGCGTGGGGCACCCTCATCGGCTACCCGCAGGGGTACGGCAGCGAGGAGGAACTGAACGACCACCACTTCCACTGGGGGTACTTCATCAAGGCCGCCGCGACCCTCGCGCAGTACCGCCCGACCTGGGTGAGCGGCGCCACCCCGCAGGGCCGCACCTGGGGCGCGAGCATCAACGACCTGATCATGGACGCCGCGAACCCGACGACCAACACGGGTCAGTTTCCGCGCATCCGGAATTTCGACCCGTACGCCGGGCACTCCTGGGCGGCCGGGCACGCGGGCTTCGCCGCCGGGAACAACCAGGAGTCCAGCAGCGAGGACATGAACTTCGCCGCCGCGCTGGTCAACTGGGGCGCACTGACGGGGAACAGCGCCGTGCGTGACCTGGGCATCTACCTGTACACGACCGAGACGACCGCCATCGAGCAGTACTGGTTCAACCAGAGCGCCCAGGTGTTCCCGGCTGGTTTCGGCAAGCCCGCCGTGGGCATGGTGTGGGGGGACGGCGGCGCGTACTCCACGTGGTTCAGCGGGGAGAAGGAGGCCATCCAGGGCATCAACCTGCTGCCCATCACGGCGGCCAGCGCGTACCTGGGGCGTAACCCGGCGTACCTGAAGACGAACTACGACTTCCTGGGCCGCGAACCGAACAGCTGGAAGGACATCTTCTGGAGCACCTACGCGTTCTATGACGCGGCGGGTGCCCTGGCGAAGTTCGGCAGTGGCGCGTACACCCCGGAGGACGGCGAGACGAAGGCGCACACGTACCAGTACCTGCACAGCCTGAACGCCATGGGGCAGGTGGACACGGGCGTCACGGCGGACATTCCGAACTACGCGGTGTTCAGGAAGGGCTCGGCCCGCACGTATGTAGCGTTCAACCCCACGGCGAGCGCGATCACGGTGACGTTCTCGGACGGGAAGACCCTCAACGTTCCGGCGCGGCAGGTGGTGTCCTCGCAGGGAGGAGGCACCACCCCGCCGCCCACGTGCTCTGCGGACACGACCGCGCCCGGCGTGCCCGGCGCCCTGAGCGGCAGTGGCGTCACGAGCAGCAGCGTGACGCTGTCCTGGGGCGCGGCGAGCGACAACTGCGGCGTGAGCAGCTACGAGGTGTTCCAGAACGGCGCGCTGAAGGCCACCGTGACCGGCACGAGCGCGGCCGTCAGCGGCCTGAGTGCCAGCACCGCGTACACCTTCAGGGTGCGCGCCAGGGACGCCGCCGGGAACGCGGGTGCGTTCACGGGCGACCTGAGCGTCACCACCCAGGCGGCCAGCACCGCCGCGACCCTGCCGGGCACCGTGACGAGCAGTGGCGGCGCGATCGCCAACGGCACCAGCCGGGCGTTCCCGGTGAACGTCACGTCCGCCGGGACGTACCGCCTGTCGGTCGCGAGCACCAGCAGCCTGAACAGCCGCCTGATCAACGTGGCCTTCAATGGGACGAACTACGATCTGGCGGTGGACGCGGGCAAGACGGTGATCGCGGACTTCCCGAACGTCACGACCGGCGCGAAGAGCATCACGGTTACCGCCAAGAGCGACGGCGTGACCCTGGGCGCGATCAGCGGCGCGAACCTCAGCGCGCCCACCGATCCCTGCGCGGCGGACACGACCACACCCGGCACGCCCGGCACCCTGACCAGCCCCTCCAAGACGAGTTCCAGCGTGACCCTCACCTGGGGCGCCGCGACCGACAACTGCGGCGTCGGCAGCTACGAGGTCTACCAGAACGGCACGCTGAAGGCCACCGTGACCGGCACGAGCGCCGCGGTCAGCGGCCTGAGCGCGAACACCGCCTACACCTTCAAGGTGCGCGCGAAGGACACCGCCGGGAACGTCGGCGCGTTCACGGGCGACCTGAGCGTCACCACGTCGAGCGGCGCGACGGCCGTGCCCGGCGTGGTGACCACGGGCGTCGGCGTGATCGCCAGCGGGGCCAGCCGCTCGTACGACCTGAGCCTGAGCGCGACCCGCAACGTGCGCCTGCTCATCACGAACGCCAGCAGCGCCAGCAGCAGCGCGTTCACCGTGACCTTCAACGGCACGAGCGTCCCGCTGTCCATCGGCGCCGGGCAGACGATCCCCGTGGACTTCGCCGGGGTGGGCGCCGGGACGAAGACCGTGACCCTCACCGCGAACAGCGCCGGGGTGAACCTGGGCAAACTGGAAGCCACCACGTACTGACAGCAGAGTTCATAGGTATTGAGGGTGTCCCTCGATACCTCTGAATCGAGCGAAGCGAGCACCTGAGGAAAACAGCGGTTGGACGTGGAACCCAGGGGCGTGCTGTTGGCCCTTCAATGAAACTGAAAACCGCTGTGAATGACATACGGACCGCCCCGCCCCTCCTGATTCCGTGAGGGCGGGGCGGCCAGTATGGGTCAATACGGGCTCAGTGCTGGCCCTGGATGCGGCGGATCAGCGGGGGCAGGACGCGGCGGGGGAGCAGGCGGGGCAGCAGCGTCTGGAGTCGGTTGACGGTGCCGATGACGTGCACGGCCTCGCCGCGCAGCATGGCGGTGACGGCCTGCGCGGCGACCTCGCGGGCGGGGAGGATCGCGGCGCGGGTCAACTGGTCGCGCAGCAGGCGGCTGCCGCCCATGTTCGCGGCGGCCTGGAAGCCGGTCTCGACCGGGCCGGGGCAGGCGGCGGTGACGCTGACGCCGGTGCCGCGCAGTTCCTCGTTCAGGGCCTCGCTGAAGCTCAGGACGTAGGCCTTGGTGGCGTAGTAGACGGCCATGAGGGGTCCCGGGAGGAACGCGGCGGTGCTGGCGATGTTCAGCACGCGGCCCCGGCCCCGGGCGCGCATGCCGCCCAGGTAAGCGTGGGTGAGTTCGGTCAGGGCGGTGATGTTCACCTGGATCATGTCGAGTTGCTTCTGGACGTCCAGTTCGCTGAATTCGCCGTAGTCGGCGAAGCCCGCGTTGTTCACGAGGATGTCCACGTTCAGGTTCAGGGCCTGGGTGCGGGTCAGGAGGTCGTGGGCGGCGTGGGGCCGGGTGAGGTCCTGCGGGAGGACGTGGACCTGCACGCCGTGCCGGGCGCGGAGGGTGTCGGCCAGGGCGTGCAGGGGGCCTTCGCTGCGGGCGACGAGGATCAGGTGGCTGCCGCGCGCGGCGAGTTCGTGGGCGATCTGTTCGCCGATGCCGCTGCTGGCGCCGGTGATCAGCGCGGTGCTGGGGGCAGGCCGGTTTGTGGGGGCGGGCTGGGTCATGGGGGCTCCTCTGGCGGAACGCCTAAGCGACCGCCGGTAAATAGAGATTAGTTACCGGCGGTTAGTTTATCAACACACCCGATCACATCAGCCAGAACACCATCGATCACGCCATCGGATATAATTAACCCATGGTCACCCCGACGCGCGCCCGCAGCGACACCGCCAAACAGGAACGCCGCGCGCAGATCCTCACCGCCGCCCGCACCCTGTGGCACACCCACCGCTACCCCGACCTCACCCTGAACGCCATCGCCGAACAGGTCCACCTCACCAAGGCCGCCCTCTTCGCGTACTTCCCCAGCAAGGAAGACCTCTTCCTCAGCCTGTACGAGGAGCTGCTCGACGAGTTCTTCCACGACCTGAACCGCCACCTCGACCTGGGCGGCACCCACACCCCCGCCACCCTCGCCCGCACCCTGGGCAGCCTCACCCTGGCGCACCCGGACCTCGCGCGGCTGATCCCACTCCTGGCGGGCATCCTGGAACACAACGTCAGCGCCGAACGCGCCCACGCCCACAAGACCCGCGTCGCGGCGCACCTGAACGCCACCGCGCCCCGGCTCCAGCGCGCGCTGCCTGGCCTGCGCGGCGACGCCCCCGTCCGCCTGCTGACGTACACCCAGGCGCTCATCGCGGGCCTGCAACCCATGAGCGACCCCTCGCCCGCCGTGCGCGAGGCCCTGCGCGACTCCCCGCTGGGCGCGCTGCACCTCAGCCTGGACACCGCGCTGCCCGACGCCCTGACCGCCCTGATCACCGGCCTGAGTGCCGAACAGGAGGCGTGAAAAAGGGAGAGGCTCCACGCCTCCCCCTGACCCTTCAGTTCACTTCCTGAAGTCGTGCGGGTGGCCTTTATGCCAGTTCCAGGCGGTCTGCACGATGTCCTTCAGGTCCGTGAACTGCGGGGTGAAGCCGAGTTCCTCGCGGATGCGGGTGGCGTCCGCCACGAGGCGGGGCGGGTCCCCGGCGCGGCGGGGGGCCAGTTCGCGGTTCAGGGGCGTGCCGACGACCTCGTCCACGGTGTCGAGGACTTCCTTGACGCTGAAGCCGTGCCCGAGGCCCACGTTGAAAGTGCCGTCCTGGCGTTTGCCGCCCAGCAGGGCCTCCACGGCGAGGACGTGCGCGTCGGCGAGGTCCTGCACGTGCACGTAGTCGCGGATGCAGGTGCCGTCCGGGGTGGGGTAGTCGTCCCCGAAGATCAGCATCTTCTCGCGCTGGCCCAGGGCGGTCAGGGCGGCCATCTCGATCAGGTGGCTCTTGCTGGCGTGCGCCTCGCCGATATCACCCTCGGGCGCGGCGCCGCACACGTTGAAGTACCGCAGGATCGTGTACGGCAGGCCGTGCGCGGTGTGGAAGGCGTGGATCATGTTCTCGGTCATGAGTTTCGTCTCGCCGTACACGCTCTCGGGCTGCATGGCGGCCGTCTCGGGGATGGGGACGAGGTCGGTGGTGCCATACACGGCGGCCGTGGAGGAGAACACCAGCGGGATCTTGCGGGTCTCCACGATGCCCTGCAGCAGGTTCAGGCTGCCCACCACGTTGTTGCGGTAGTAGCGGGCCGGGGCGCGCATGCTCTCGCCCACCTCGATCAGCGCGGCGAAGTGGATGACGGCGTCGGGCTGGTGGGCGTTCAGCGCGGCGCGCACGGCCTCCGCGTCCAGCAGGTCGCCGCGCACCAGGGGCACGTCGGCGGGGAGGGCCTCGGCGTGCCCGCTCGACAGGTTGTCGAACACGACGACCTCGTGCCCGGCGCGGCGCAGTTGCCGTACCGTGTGTGACCCGATGTACCCTGCTCCGCCCACGACCAGAATCTTCATGGGCGCCAGCGTAGCGCGCTTCAGCGGGTCGGGGCGGCGGGCGGTCTGGGTGGGGCTGTGCTGCCGCGCACGACCAGCCGGGTCGGGAGGGTGACCGGGGCAGGCTCCTGCCCGTCCAGCAGGGCGAGGATGGCCGCGCCGACCGCCGCGCCCTTGTCGGGGGTGGGCTGCCAGACGGTCGTGAGATTCAGCGCGCCGGAGCTGGGCAGGTCGTCGTAGCCGATCACGCTCAGGTCGCCGGGAACGCTCAGGCCGAGGGTGGCGGCGGCCCGCAGGGCGCCCTGCGCGAGAACGTCGCTCATGCACACGACGCCCGTGACCTCCGGGTGGGCGCGCAGCAGGTCCAGGGTCAGGGCCTCGCCGTCGGCGGGGGTGTTCTGCCCGGCTTCCATCAGGTGCAGCGTGGCGTCCGGGTGCTCGGCCGTGGCGGCGCGGTAGCCCCGGATGCGCTGCGCGGTGGTGCGGTACGCGACCTGCGCTTCACGGGCGGGGCTGACCGGGCCGGGGTGGCGGTCCCCGGCGAGTTCCAGGCACAGCGCGCCCACCTGCCGGTGCCCGAGGTCCAGCAGGTGCGCGGCGGCGGCCTGCGCGCCCCCGGCGTCGTCAATGCCGACGTGGGCGCTGCCCCCCTGCGGGTCCTGATCGACGAGCACGGTGGGCAGGGCGCGGTCCAGCACGGCGCGCAGCAGCGGGCTGCCCTCGGCGGCGCAGTACACGATGAAGCCGTCCACGCTGGCGTTCCGGACGGCCAGGGTCGCGTCGGCCTGCGGGTCGTGCGGCGCGGCCAGCAGCAGGACGTTCAGGTCGCGGTCCTGCACGGCGCGGGTGACGCTGCCGAGGAACAGCGCGGCGGCCGGGTCGGCGAAGGCGTAGTCCAGCGGCGCGTCGTACACGACGCCGAGCACACCGGTGCGGCCCCGGCGCAGGCTGCGCGCCAGGGGGTCGGGGCCCTGGTAGCCCAGGTCACGGGCGGCGGCCAGGATGCGGTCGCGCAGGTCCTCGCTGAGCTGGTCGGGGCGGTTGTAGGCGTTGCTGACGGTGGCGACGCTGACGCCCAGCGTGCGTGCCACGTCCCGCAGGGTGGGTCGGCTGGCGGCGCGCGGCCCGGTGGGGACTGGCTTGGCGGGGGGCATGCCTGAATGGTAGCGTATGGACACCTGATCTGAAACGATTCAGATCCGACCCGCACCTCCCCCACCCCCCGAGGTCCCACCCATGACCACCGCCGCCCCCGCCACCACCCCCCAGCCCCGCGCGGAAGCCGCCCGCCGCGCCCTGAACACCGTCTTCATGGTGAACGGCGCCGTGTTCGCCACCTGGGCCGTGAACATCCCCGGCGTGCGCGACCAACTGGGCCTCACCCCCGCGCAGATCGGCGTGGCCCTGCTCGCCAGCGGCATCGGCGCCGTGATCAGCATGAGCCTCGTGGGCCGCTGGATCGCCCGCTGGGGCAGCGCGCCCGTCACCCGCGTCGCCACCGTGCTGTTCCTCCTCAGCCTGCTGCTGCCCGTCCTCGCGCCCAGCCTCCCCGCCCTGATCGCCGCGCTGGCCATCCTGGGCGCCACGAACGGCGTCATGGACGTCGCCATGAACGCCCAGGGCGTCACGGTCGAACGCACCCTGGGCCGCCCGATCATGAGCCGCCTGCACGCCTACTTCAGCCTCGGCAGCCTGCTCGGCGCCGGGGCCGGCAGCCTCCTGATCGGCCGCGTGTCCATCCCCCTGCACGCCGGGCTGATCGTCGCCGCGACCCTCCTGCTGGCCGCCGTCACGCTGCGCCTCCTGATCCCCGACCCCGCCGGGGACACCCCGCAGGACGATCCCCAGACCGCCTCCACCCCCGCCGGCCCGCTGCTGACCCTCCCGGTCCTACTGCTGGGCCTGCTGTGCTTCCTGGGCATGCTCGCCGAGGGCGCCAACTACGACTGGGCCGCGCTGTACTTCCGCGACGTCCTGAACGTCCCCGGCGGCGCCGCCGGACTCGGCTACGCCGCGTTCGTCGCCACCATGACCCTAGGCCGCTGGTTCGGCGACCTGGGCCGCGCCCGCCTCGGCGACGAACAGATCGTCCGCATCGGCTCCCTGGTCACCGCCGTCGGCCTCGCCGTGGCCCTGCTGTGGCGCGACCCGGTGCCCGCCACCCTCGGCTTCGCCCTCTCGGGCCTGGGCCTGAGCAACGTCGTCCCCGTCATGTACGGCACCGCCGGGCACGCCCTCGCCGGGCGCGGCATCGCCGCCGTCGCCGCCATCGGATACGGCGGGTTCCTCCTCGGACCGCCCGCCATCGGCTTCGTCGCCGACCACGTCGGCCTCGGCTGGGCGCTGGGCATCGCGCTGGGTAGCGCCGCGCTGATCACCCTGCTCGGCGGGCGGGCCTTCGCCCTGATCCGCCGGTAACGCGGACTTCAGGCCGGGCCGACGTAGCGGGCGCGGGGGCGGATGAACTGCCCCCCGGCGCGGGTTTCCAGGGCGTGGGCCAGCCAGCCGGTCGTGCGCGCCAGCGCGAACAGCGTGACGGCGTCCCCGGCGGGGCGGCCCAGCACGAGGGTCAGCGCGGCCAGCGCCAGGTCCACGTTGGGCGGCTCGGCGGTGTCCCCCGCGTGCGCGTGGATGACCGCGTGCGTGGCGCGCGTGACGGGATGCCCGTGGAACTGCGCCTCCAGGGCGTCCAGCAGCGCGCGGGCGCGCGGGTCGCCGTGCGGGTAGAGGGGGTGGCCGAAGCCGGGTGCGTGCCCGGCGCGGCGGGTGGCGTCGCGCATGGCCGCGCGGGTGTCGCCGTTCAGGGCCGCACTCAGGAGGTCGTGGGCGTGCAGGGCGCCCAGGCCGTGCCGGGGTCCCTGCAGGGCGCTCAGCGCCGCCAGGGTGCAGTGGGCGAGGCTGGCGCCGCCACTCGCCGTGACGCGGGCGGTGAAGGCGCTGACGTTCAGTTCGTGGTCGGCCAGGAGGATCAGCGCGCGGCGCAGCAGGTCCGCGCCGTCGGGGCGGCCCCAGGTGCGGGCCAGCCGGGCGTGCAGCGGCAGGTCCGGCGCGGGGGGCAGGCGGGCGTGCCGTTCGGCGGTGGCGTGCAGCAGCGTCAGGATGCGCGCGGCCTGACGGGGGCCGGTTTCCGGGCGGGTGTCGAGGGCGTCCGGGTCGTGCGCGCCCGCGTACGTCAGGGCGTAGCCCAGGGCTTCCAGGGGCGTGTCGGCGCGGGGGTGGTGGCTGAGGTTCAGCCGGGCGCGCAGCGGCAGCGTGGGCCGCGTGCCGGGGTCGCCGGTCCACAGCAGCGCGGCGACGTCCTCGACGGTGGCCGCATCGGCGAGGCTCAGCGCGTCCACGCCCCGGTAGGCCAGGGTGCCGTCCCCAATGCGGGTCAGGGCGCTGTCGAGGATGGGCGTCACGCCCCCGGTTCCCCCGGCGCGCAGCCCGTCGAGGCTGCCCTGCACGGCGGCCTGCACGCCCGCCTGCGGGTCGCGGCGGGTGGCCTGCCGCCCGGCGAGGGCCTGCACGTCGCCCGCGTCGTAGCGTCGCTGCCGGGTGCCGACGGGGCCGGGGACGCTGCGGATCAGGCCGCGGGAGACGTAGGCGTACAGCGTGGCGGGTTTCACACCCAGCTGCTCGCAGGCCTGCGACGTGGTGAGGGAGGTGTTCACTTCATCCAGCCTAACATTGATTCCAGAATCAAGATTGACGACATTGATGGCGCGGGACTAGCGTGCAGGCATGACCCAGGACGCCCCCGCTGTGCGTGACGTGCCGACGCCCGACCTCTTCCCCACCGCGTTCCCGGCAGACACCTTCCCACAGGTGATCTGGGAGGACGGCGAGCAGCCCGCCTCGCTGCCCGCGCAGGCCTGGACGACCGAGACCACCCACCGGGACGGGCAGCAGGGCGGCCTGCCCCTGACCACCGCGGATGGCCTGCGAATCTACGACCTGATGGGCCGCTTCACGGGGGGCAGCGGCGCGCTGCGGCAGGCGGAGTTCTTCGTCTACCGCCCCGCCGACCGCGCCATGCTGGAAGGCGCACTCGACCACTGGCGGGGCGGGCACCCGGTCGAGCCGACCACCTGGATCCGCGCCACCCGCAGAGACGCTGATCTGGTCGCCGGGCTGGGCGTGCGCGAGACCGGCATGCTGGCCAGTGCCAGCGATTACCACACCTTCCACAAGTTCACGCCGGGCGGCCGTGCCCAGGCGGCCCGCACGTACCTGGACGCCGTGCAGGCCGTGCTCGACGCGGGGCTGCGCCCGAGGCTGCACCTGGAGGACGCCACCCGCGCGCCCCGCGAGTTCATCCTCCCGTTCGTGGAGGCCGTGCAGACCCTAGCCGCGCCCTTCCCCGCCTCGCAGGCGCCGAAGTTCCGGGTGTGCGACACGATGGGGGTCGGCCTCCCGCTGGAGGGGGCGGCGTGGCCGCGCAGCGTGCCGCGCATGATCCGCGAACTGCGCGCCGCCGGGCTGAGTGCTCAGTCGCTGGAGTTCCACCCGCACAACGACACGCATCTGGTCGTGGCGAACAGCCTCGCGGCGGTCCTGGCCGGATGCGCCGCGATCAACGGGACGCTGCTCGGCAAGGGGGAACGCACCGGGAACGCCCCGCTGGAAGGCATGCTGCTGCACCTGAGCGGCCTGGGCCTGACCGGCGACGCGGACTTCACGGTGCTGAACGACCTGAACGACCTGTACGAGGAGCTGGGGCAGGGCGTGCCCGCCAAGTACCCGCTGTTCGGTCGGGACGCGCACCGCACCCGCGCGGGTATCCACGCGGACGGACTGAACAAGTTCTGGCCGATGTACGCGCCGTTCAACGTGCCCGCCCTGCTGGGCCGCCCGCTCGACCTGTCCCTGACGAAGGACAGCGGCGTGGCGGGCCTGATCTTCCTGATCCGCCAGCACACCGGCACCGAACTGGGCAAGGACCACGCGGGCCTGCGCGCCCTGAATGAGTTCCTGACCGCCGAGTTCGACGCGGGCCGCCAGACCGCCGTCGAGTGGGAGGAGATTGCTGAACGAGCCCTCAAGCTGAGCGCGGGGGGCCCGGTGGTACGCTCCGGGGTATGAACCCTGACCAGTACCGCGTCAAACCCGGCAAGAGCGTCCGATTAAAGGACTGGAACACCGACGACGACGGCGGCCTCAGCAAGGACGAGGGCAGGGAACTCACCGACGAGCTGCTGGAAGGCCTCGCCGAGTGGCAGGAGCGACTGTACGCCGAGAGCAAACAGTCGCTCCTGATCGTGCTGCAGGCCCGCGACGCCGGAGGGAAGGACGGCACGGTCAAGCACGTCCTTGGCGCGTTGAATCCGAACGGGGTGCGCATCTCGAACTTCAAGGTGCCCACCGACGAGGAACGCGCGCACGACTTCCTGTGGCGGGTGCACGCGCAGGCGCCCCGCGCCGGGCAGGTCGTGGTGTTCAACCGCAGCCACTACGAGGACGTCCTGGTGACGCGGGTGGACGGCATCATCGACAACAAGACCGCCAAGGCCCGCCTGAAACACATCGAGAATTTCGAGTCGCTGCTGACGGACAGTGGGACGCAGATCCTGAAGTTCTATCTGCATGTCAGCCCCGACGAGCAGCGTCAACGCCTACAGGACCGACTGACCGATCCGAGCAAGCACTGGAAGTTCAACCCCGGCGACCTGGAAGCCCGCGCCAAGTGGGACGCCTACACCGAGGCGTACGAGTCCGCCCTGGGCACCAGCACATCGGCCGCCCCGTGGTACGTGATCCCAGCGGACCGCAAGTGGTACCGCAATCTGCTGATCACGCGCATCCTGCTGAATACCCTGAAGAGCATGGATCCGCAGTACCCACACGTTTCCTTTGATCCGCTGGAAGTGGAGATCAAGTAACGTCCCCCCAAAGAAGGAGGGCCGCCGCCTGTGATCCAGGTGGCGGCCCTTTTTGGTGCCGGCAAGAAAAAGCCCCCCACTCCTTTCGAGGTGGGGGGTGAATGTGGAGCGGGAGACGAGATTCGAACTCGCGACATCTACCTTGGCAAGGTAGTGCTCTACCAGCTGAGCTACTCCCGCAGGTCGCGCCGCAAGCGGCGCGGTCTGTGCACGCAACCCGTGGGTTGCGGTGGTGATATAGAAAAAACCCCCGCGCTGACCGACTTTTCCGGGACCCTGCGGTCCGAGTATCATTGGCGCGGCTGCGTTTCACGACCCAGTTCGGCATGGAGTGGGGTGGTTCCGCAGTGCTATGGGCACGGGGGTGTCTTGATTTGTCATTCCTCACGGCGGTCAATCGACTGTCGGGAGTGAAGCAAGACGAGGTGAAACGAGCGGGGTCGTGCGTCTCGGCCGCAAGCGGCCGAG